>NZ_BLIJ01000003.1:0-130288 GCF_009811475.1 Alteromonas sp. KUL150 | reverse complement strand
CTGGCAAGCTTCCTAGCTTCATCCCCTTAAATGACGACCCTTCTTTTCGTGCTTCTAACTTTTTCCAAACCATTTCGTGAAAGTAAAATGCAACCGTATTAATTGCTGGCTCTACAAGCGCAACGGCTCCACCGACTACAACACTGCCAGTAAGTAAATAAGCGACGGTAAACGCTACGGTAAAGTGCATAACGGCAAAAGTTATAGTTTTCTTCATAGTGATAACTCTCTTTACGTTGAAATCAGAATGCTTTATTAATATTGAGAACTATTATCAATTAGAGAGTAATTAGAAAATAGAAAAAATTAAACGCGCTATTCGTTTAAGTAGATGAAAGTGTAGATACTCATTGAAGAGCGAAGAACGTTTACTTTGATAGGACAACGCAGTAACAGAACAGCGTTGCAATAGAACAGCCTAATTTTGCCATTCCCTAAACGCGAAAACGAAGACGCGCAACGACAACACTACATAAAGGCAAAAGTAGCATAGCGGCAATCACGAAGGCGAAGCGAAAGCCTCGCCAAAACATATGCGAAGCTCTTTTATTTCATCTGCGAAATTTCAACGCCTATGATACAGCTCGATTCTGATTCAGGCTCGCAACGTACTACGGTTGCTAACGCTGCTAGAGAAGGTATTTGTGAGCTCGAAGATTCGATCGCAACGCTTACTTGTGTACCTACTTCAATTGAAGGTTCATCTACCTCTAACGACATACCCGTAGCACTGATATCTTTACACAATGCCTGCATGGTCCGGCTCGACTCATCGTCAGTTATTTGCAACTGACACGGCGAATTTACCATCATCCTGAAAAAATTTCGCTTATCGTCGTATCCCAACATCTCTACTTCTCCTGATTTTTAGCACTTCGCTTACGACTACATCTGTTGTTATAGGGGGATGCGCATAACTTGTCAATCTAACTGTTCAATATTTATTCAACAAAACTAAAAACCCTTGATTCCTATTGCTTTGAAGTCAATTCAAACGAATGAGGTAAACTGGCTATATTAAGAAGGAATAGCTCCTAAAAGTCAGCGAGATACAAGGTGATCCGTTTGGCTGATATTGGATAAGCAGTTCCCAACTGTTGGGCGAATAAAGAAACCCTTAACTCCTCTATCATCCAGCGCACATCAAGCAGGTCTTGAGGTACTTTACCTTTCGGATATTTCGCACACGCCTTTTCCCACTCTTTAATAGACTTTTCTACCGTAGCCTGGTGCATTCTGTCTTTGTTCGGATCAATAGGTAATTTCTCAAGACGGCGAGCAAGTCCTTTAATATATCGGTTCCAGTCATCGAGCCTTGACTCACCAATCTCTGAAACAAAACCAGGGAAAACTAACGATGCCAAGTGCGCTTTACAATCACCTAACGCATTAATCATGGTCAAAGGCACATTACCTTTCATTTGCTTTTGACATTGGTGAGCAAGGGTTAACCCTTGTTCAACCTGTTGTGCTATCTCTAATACTTTGTCGTTGATATTCGCACGTGCAATGTCTAAACATGCTTCAAAATCAGCTTTATTGCGGATATCTGTATTATTAGCTTTGCTATACTCGGTCACTATGGCATCAATGCCAGCAAAAATGCAGTCATCGATTAACGCTTTTATCTGGCCAAACGGATTAAAATACAGGCCGAGTTTAGCTTTATTGGGGAGCTTGCTTTGCAGGTAGTTAAGTGGCGATGGCATGGCATTTTTAATCAACACATTAACGCCCTGTTTGTGCAGTACTTGAGCCTTGTCTGCCTCTTCAATTAGAGCAATGTCGACCTTTTCACCTTTTTGAACCAGTGCAGGGAAAGCTTGCACTTCAAATCCACCGACTTTTTGAACGAACGTTTCAGGTAAGCTTTCAAAATCCCATTGCTCTATGTTGCTACGCTCTAATTCTGGGGTCGCGGCCTTCTCAAAAGTTTGCTTCACCTGTCCTGCGCACTGCTGTTTGAGTGCATGAAGATCATCGCCTTTGGCAATATCGTCACCGCTGTCATTGACCACGGCGAAGTGCATTTTTAAATGCTTATCAAGCTGTGACAGGTTCCACTCTTCGCTTTCAATAACGACTCCTGTCATTTTGCGCAATTTATCGGTAACGGCATCAAGTATAGGTATGGGGCGGTTGTTCTTGTCTGTCTCGCTTATATCAGCTAGGCACGCCTCTGCAAAGTTGGGGGCCGGAACAAAATTGCGGCGAAGGCGTTTCGGCAAGGTTTTAATTAAACCAACGATTAGATCGTGCCTCAACCCCAGCACCAACCAGTCGAATCCGACGTTATCTACTTGGTTGAGCACAGGCAGGGGAATAACTACGGTAACACCATCATCTTCAGCGTTGGGCTCAAAGTTGTAGCGCAGCGGTAAAGTAATGTTGCCTTGACGCCATACATCCGGAAAAGCATTGGCTACCGATTGACCTGGCTGCTGACGGTAAACGTCTTCTTCTTTAAAAGTTAAGCCGTCATTGCTACCGTGCTGTCTAAACCATTTTTTAAACGCAGCATCGTTGTTCGCTTCAACAGGAATACGCTTAGCGTAAAAACTAACTAGTTCCTCGTCATCAACAATGAGGTCGCGCCGACGGGTCTTTTGTTCAAACTCATCCGCTTGTTCAAGTAACGCCTGATTATCTTGCAAAAAGCTATAATTTAGCTTGGTATTACCTTCAACCAAGGCCTCTCGAATAAACAACTCGTGACAGATTGCCGGGTCGATGAGACTGTATACCTTGGCCCGCTTCATGACGATTGGCAGGCCAAACAGCGTAACTTTTTCAAACGCGATAACCGCTCCGCGCTTTTTCGACCAGTGCGGTTCTGAATAACTTCTTTGCACCACGTGTTCGGCCAAGGGCTCAACCCATGCAGGGTCTATTTTCGCCACCACGCGGGCAAAGAGCTTAGACGTTTCAACGAGTTCGGCCGCCATCACCCATTTTGGCTGGGACTTTGATAAGCCAGAACCAGGAAAAATAAGGAAGCGAGAATTGCGCGACCCCATGTACTCGCGCTCTTTGTCTTTAAAGCCCATGTGTGACAGCAAACCGCTGGCAATGGCTTGGTGAATAGCCTGATAGTCTGCTTCTTGCTTGGAAATACCAAAACCAAGCTCAGCGATAGATTTTTTAAGCTGGCTCACAATGTCCTGCCATTCACGCATGCGCAGATAGTTAATAAAGTTCTGCTTACACCATTTACGTAATTGGTTTTGACTAAGCGAATTTTGTTGCTCTCTGAACGCTACCCACAAGTTGTAAAGACTTATAAAGTCAGAGTCTTTGTCGTGGTATTCACTGTGTTTCTCATCTGCTTGCTGGCGTTTTTCCTGCGGGCGCTCTCGAGGGTCTTGGATAGAAAGTCCCGCCGCTATCACCATCACTTCACTTAATGCGTTAGTGCGTTCGGCCTCAATCACCATACGTGCATAGCGCGGGTCGATAGGCAATCGTGCCACTTGGCGCCCTAACGAAGTAAGCTGCATTTTGCCTTGCTGTTTGCCCTTCCCTTTAGTTATTGCCTGAATTTCTTCAAGCAGGCGAAAGCCATCGTTAATATTGCGATTGTCCGGTGGCTGAACAAAAGGAAAAGCGGCAATATCACCTAAGCCCAAGGCGAGCATTTGCAAAATAACCGATGCTAAGTTGGTACGCAGAATTTCAGGGTCGGTAAATTCTGGACGCCCTAAATAATCGTCTTCACTGTATAAACGAATACAAATACCGTCTGAAACACGGCCGCATCGTCCTGCCCGCTGGTTTGCTGATGCCTGTGATATTGGCTCAATAGGTAGGCGCTGCACTTTGCTTCTGGCGCTGTATCGTGAAATACGCGCAAAGCCTGGGTCTATAACGTATTTGATACCAGGCACAGTTAACGAGGTTTCTGCTACGTTGGTAGCAAGCACGATTCGTCTGCCGCTGTGTGACTGGAAAATACGGTTTTGCTCTGCAGCCGATAGCCTTGCGTAAAGGGGCACGATTTCAGTATTGCGATAATGCTGCTTGCTAAGCGCATCCTGCGTGTCCCTGATTTCACGCTCGCCGCTTAAAAACACCAAAATATCACCTGGTGCTTCGCGCATAAGTTCGTCAACGGCATGGACGATAGCATCGCTTTGGTCCATGTCCTCATCAATATCTTCAGGGGCGTGATAGCGAATTTCTACCGGATAAGTACGACCGCTTACTTCGATAATTGGCGCATTATTGAAGTGCTTTGAAAAGCGTTCAGGATCGATAGTAGCAGACGTTATGATAAGCTTTAACTCAGGGCGCTTATCTAAAAGCTGACGCAAATAGCCCAGTAAGAAGTCGATATTAAGGCTACGCTCGTGAGCTTCATCGATTATGATAGTATCGTACTGATTTAAGAAACGATCTTGCTGCATTTCAGCAAGCAGCATACCGTCAGTCATCAGTTTTACGTAGCTTCGCTCACTGACCTGATCGCTAAAGCGAATTTTAAAACCTACCTTCTCACCTAAAGGGGTATTTAGCTCTTCGGCAATGCGGGTAGCAACACTTCGCGCCGCCAATCGTCTAGGCTGGGTATGGGCAATCATGCCGCTAACACCACGGCCTAATTCCAAGCAAATTTTTGGCAACTGGGTGGTTTTACCTGAACCGGTTTCACCAGCAACAATCACTACCTGATTATTAGCAATGGCCTCTTTGATATCTTCTTTCTTATCGCTTACCGGCAGCGGTGGGTACTCTATCTTGGGTAAATTGGCCTTCCGCCAAGTGCGCTTTTCTATCGATGCTTCAATATCGGCGTTTAGCTTTTCAAACTGCGCCCGTAAACTGTCTTCGTTAAGCACACTCTCGTTTTGTGATCCTTCACTGGCAGGCTTAAGCGTGCTTTTATTTACCGAACCGCCGTTTTTGGCTTGCTCTTTATTACCTAAAGACGCGCCATTTGCTTTTTGCATAAGTTGCATTATGCGGCGCTTTAGACGAAATTTATCGGCGCTTAAGCAGTCATCAAGTTTGTTATAGAGAGGTTTTATTGCAAGTGGTGAAGACAAAGTTGCATCCTACAGAGTTTTTCTATACGTCAATAAATTTCGGGCGGTGATCCTAGAAGATACCGCCCTAAAAAGCTAGTGTGTTAAGCGTTACGTGATTTTAAGCGCTTTGGGTTAGTTCATCGTCTTGTGGAGTTTTAAAACGGGGGAATCCAAACCAAATCGCCGCTACGCCAAACACAAATATGAGCATGGGGTACCAGCAGTAAGGCGTGATGGCTAAAGGTGAAATCCCCACTACCGCAGCAGCACTTAATAGCTGCGCACCGTAGGGCACTAAACCTTGAAAACTGCATGAAAAGATATCCAGTAACGATGCGGTACGACGAGGGTCAACGCCGTACTTTTCATTCAAATCTTTAGCAATCGGACCTGCGGTAACAATCGCGATAGTATTGTTTGCGGTGGTAATATCTAGAAAGCTGACTAAACCAGCAATACTAAACTCTGCACCCTTTTTAGACGTCACTCTGCGAGTTAAACGTTCAATTAACCAGGCAATGCCACCATTAGCGTGCATAAGCGCTACAATGCCGCCTATGGTAATAGCAATCATCGCCAAGTCTTGCATCCAGCCCATCCCCTTTTGAATGCTTTGCATCATCGAAAGCATGGTAAAGCTTTCTTGCACCAATCCAACCACACAGGCACTAGCAATACCAACCGCCAAAACGCTGATAACATTAAATCCGGTAAGCGCGAAAGCAATAATGCACAAATAAGGAACTATGCGCCAGAAATCATAGCTGCCACCCTCAACGATACCTGATGTGTCTACATCGACCATAAGCAGTAACCCCATGGTGACGATGCAGGCTGGCACGGCAACCATTAAGTTCGCCCTAAACTTATCTTTAAGATGCACTCCTTGGGTACGCGTTGCAGCAATGGTGGTATCTGACACGAACGACAAGTTATCACCAAACATAGCGCCACCTACGACAATACCTAGCGCCATTTCCACCGGCAGACCTAAGCTTGTGGCAAGGCCCGCGCCTATAGGAGATAACGCGGTAATGGTGCCCATCGACGTGCCCATAGAGAATGATATAAAACAGCAAATCAAAAACAGGCCTGGCAATATCAGTGCCGAGGGCACAAATTGCAGCGCCATATTCACCGTGGCATCTCGTGCACCAATATCAATGGTTACCGCATAAAACGCGCCAGCCAATAGGAATATGAGCACCAACAGAATAATATTTTTATCACCGCCCCCTTTACAAAAAGTCTGAACTTTTTCAGAGAAGCTAATCTTTTTTCCTTTCGGATTTAAACACAAGCCATACCCAGCGCTTATAAAAAACGCCACTAAAATTGGCATTGCTGTAATGTCGTTCGTTGTGATCCCCGTAACGACGACAAGAACCACGAAAAGGAGTATTGGCGTTAGGCCCATCGCATTGGGCAAAACAGACGGTGGTGCAGTAGCGTTATTTTCGCGCACAGGAAAACTCTCTTTTGATTTTATGACTTATCTACAAATGATTAGCGACAACGGTGCCGTCTTGTATTTGGCCTTTCTGGATCGCAAATAAACAGACAATCTAAGCACTTAAGACCTTTACACGCATGGTTTGCTGCAGCCTTAACAGATTTTACATCAATTTTTACGTCAATTTTTTACGTCAATAATGTCGCGCAATGAACATTGCGTCTTTCATAATTTAAAAACGTAAAAAAACATAAGCGGGAGAGGATAAAAGTTTTTAGCGCTATTGAAAAGGGAATTACTCGGGTTTACACAAGTTACGTGTTTAAGAGTCTTAGCTCACTCGGGGTTTTGCCCGTTAGCCGCTTAATTGTACGGCGAAAATTAGGTAAATCGTTGATACCCATTTTACTGGCCGCCTCTTCGTTATTGGCTTTATATACAGACAGCAAAATCAATGCGTAGTTGCGCCAGACTTCTTCTGATAATTGACGATAGCTGGTATTGAACTCTTTCAACTTGCGCTTGAGTGTAGCTGGGCTAATGGTTAACTTTTCGGCAAGCTCGGGCAGAGCACTTCCCGAATGCCCCGATCTTATCGATTGGTAAACATGACTTCTTACATAGTCAGGAAGTGAGATAAGTGGGGAAAGTGTGAGGCCAGCATGCGTTGCTAATGCAGGCTCATTGGTCATATCCGATGCACTATCAATAGACGCTGACAGTGATTCATGTAACGCGCTTTTTTCAAAACTAATGCTGCTGACTGGACAATTAAAGGTAAGTTTAAGCCCTAAATGGGTTTCAAAATCAGCGATATTTTTTGGCCGAGGGCAGGTAAAAGAAAAAGAAGCCGGAACGCGTTGTTTACCGATGCCTTTTAAAAGTGCAATTAAGGTGGCAAATCCTATTTCGCTCACAAACTGTGCCATTTTCACATTGGCCGGGGTGAACAGAGGGACCAAAATTATCTTACCGTGAATATCAAAGCGCTGATATTGACATAAGGGCATACTGCTCCAACGAAATGCCTGATGCTGTACAAGGTGAGTCAGCAGTTCCTGCAGCGTATCGCAGGTTTGCAAAACGTGTAAAGGGCTGCGCAACCACTGAGAGGCTAACGCATTGCCCAGTAGAAAGCTGACGTCTGCGCCTTTTGTTTGACTTTGAACATTGGCAAGTAGCGACTGGTATTGTTTAATACTGATCAAAGAATTAGGCTGCAGCGTGTCTTCAAAAATACCTGTGCCCCTGAACAACTTGTTTTTGTTCGCGCCACGGGTAATTGAAACGTCAAGTACAGCCTTAACCAGCCAATAACCCGCAATGACCTTATCGTGTATTGACTGCACAACATCAGAACTAACAAAGACATCCACGCAAAATGCATCGACATTATCTTTTGTAGTGTTTTTTACTGAGTCTTTTGCTGTGTTTTTTGCAGAGCCCCCCATACCAGCATTGCGTTTTACGTCAACATCCATTGAAGCTAGCTCAGACGAACGCTTCTTGTTCTCACAATGTGTATCGCTGCCGTCATCGAGTAATGACGGTGTCGCTTCTACGGTAAAACTTGGTACGCTCAATTCCATCTGGTCTTTACTGCGCTAAATTTCGTTTTTTTATTCATTATATTGTCGATTACGCGGCGCTTTTTTGGGGCCGTTCAAGTTCAAAAAGCATTGCGTTTAAGACTGCGGAAAGCTTCTGATTGGGCAACAGCGTTACGCGTGTACTTCGGGCCGTCGTATAAATCGCATTAGCGTTTAAATTGTGTCTGAAAGCGAGATGCTGAATACTGACCTTTATCTCATTAATAATGATATCGGCCTGTGTCGACGACACATCCGGTAAAAGAATAGCAAAGCGATCGCCAGCATAGCGGCAGGCTAGGTCATGTTGACGCAAGTTCATTACCACTAGCTGGGCAATCTCGTGGAGATACCGGTCTCCTTCCGCGTATCCATATTGCTGATTAAACACGGAGAAATTGTTGATATCTATGATGGCGAGCACAGCGGTTTTATTAACTTGCTGGAGCTTGTGAATTTGTTCTTTCCAGTATTCTGCTCGATAAAGCTGGGTTATCGGGTCAATTTTGTCATGATCGCGATAGTCCCATTCACGGCGTCTTAGCTGCAAATTGAGCGCTCTCTGTTCAAGATGCCACTGGTAAAGGGCAGCTGTCATAACCACCATGCCAACGGCTGCAGGATAAGACTCAATCATGCTTATCCAATGCGCACTTTCAGGGTAATGTAAAAACTCATCCAAAAAATCTAAGGTAGCCGAGAACAAGAAGAATCCCAGCCCAAAAACAAGAAGGCTTGTAACTTTACCTGGCGGTCGGCTGGCAAGTGCTGCGAGTATCCAAGCAAGCGTTAGTAAGACGATGCTTCCCTCCCCTACGATATCTAACCCTGAAATGTTAGCACTTTGTTTAGCGTTACCGACAGAAAATGATAAACACATAGCAAATGCGACAACGCTAATGGTAAATGCGAGCCACAATTTATGATGTCCAAACTGGGTGTTATTGGTAAAGGTAAACATAATGCCTCTTGGTATCTCTTAATAATTTGCACACTGCAAGCTGTTCTGCTGTTGATAAGCGCGCTAAATTGCGTAGACCTTGATAGTCAAACGCAGAAAAATCGTTATCAAATGCCGCCACGAAGCGTTGACTTTTCAAGGTTGAAGCGTGGAGTCTTGCCTAAATAAGTTCGCAGTGTCGAGGGTCAGTTTGGCTCATCAATGTGACATCTTCATGGCAAATATTTCTACCCCTGTCTTTATTTCGCAAAAAAACCATTAAAATCAAAATCATAAGAAAGGGTCAATTTAGCTCAAAAAATTCTTGTCGCTAGGGTTTTAACCGGTACGTCTTTTTACAAACATCAAATCGTCATATAACTGTCATGCGGGATTCTTAGGGTACTCTCTCGTTAACTTAGCACTTACTAAACACTCCTTTTGACTGCTTAATTGATTGGAAAACAAATGAAAATTAAAACCGCGTACTCTTCTCTTGCACTTGCTTGCGTTACGGCACTAGGCCTAAGCATTGCTTCACCTGCTATGGCGGCTGATGGTGTTATTATTGGCTCAGTAAAAGATGCCGCCAAGGCTCGAAGCTATGCCGGCGCACGAATTAAACTTATTGAGCTAGGCCTTACCACTGAAGCAGGCAGAGACGGCACGTTTCGCTTTCCTTCTATTCCTGAAGGCACCTACACCCTAGAAATCTCTTATCTTGGTGAAGATACCGTCACGCAAACGATTAACGTGACAGACAATGGTATTGCCCGCGCTGCCGTCGAATTTGGTAACGGCGATACCATTGATGAGATTTTGGTGCGAGGTCAACGAAGCGGACAAGCAAGCGCCATCAACCAGCAGCGCGTATCTGACCGTATCTCATCTATTGTTTCGGCAGACGCTATCGGTCAATTTCCTGACCAAAATGCTGCTGAATCCCTACAACGTCTGCCCGGGCTCTCTATAGAACGTGACCAAGGCGAAGGTCGCTTTGTAGGAATTCGCGGTATCGACCCCAACCTCAATAACGTAACCATCAACGGTTTGAATATTCCTTCTCCAGAGTCTGGCGTGCGCTCTGTTGCCCTTGACGTTATTCCATCTGAACTCATCCAAACATTAGAAGTATCGAAATCTGTTACACCAGATATGGACGGCGACGCCATTGGTGGCTCGGTGGCGGTTAAAAGCGTAAGCGCCTTTGATAAAGCCCGTGATACTGCAAGCGTTACCGTTCAAGCAAGTCAAAATGATTTAGTGGATAAAACCAGTCCAAAGCTGTCCGGTACCTTTACTAAAAAGCTTTCATCTGAGTGGGGTGTTGCCGGCGCTATCTCTTACTTTGACAGAGACTTTGGTTCGGATAACGTTGAAAGCAATGGTGATGACGAGCTTGAGCAACGCGACTACACAATCACTCGCGAACGTTTAGGTAGTGCGCTGAACATTGATTTTCGTCCCGACTTCAACAACCAGTATTTCCTTCGCACACTATATAGTGAATTTTCTGATGACGAATACCGTCAGGGCAACATTTTCACTTTTGACGGTGAAGACTCGGAAATAGAAAGAGAAAGTAAAGATCGTTACGAAAGCCAAAGTATCTTTACTGTGGCACTAGGTGGTGAGCATCAGTTAGAGACGTGGAGAGCAAACTGGCAACTTGGCTATGCAAAGTCTGATGAAGACGAACCAGACGCTTTGTACTATGTATTTAAAACAGAAAACGACAGCATTAACGCTGATTTAAACACCATGCGCCCAACAGTGTCGCAAAACGCTGATGCCATGGACTTATCTACCTATGAGGTAGATGAAATCAGTTTTGAAGACAACTACACCAAAGATACCGAAACCAGTATTAAATTTGACGCATCACGCCCTGTTAACTTGGGCGGATACATTGGTGAATTCAAATTCGGTTCAAAATATCGCAGCCGAGAAAAAGACAGAGACAGCAGCATCACAATTTTTGATGGCGACTTTGACGGGCTAGATGCCTCTCAGTTTGGCACTGCTAGCCCAGAGTATGCACTCGGTGACTTCGGCCCTGGGCTTAATCGCGGCGTAATGCGCAGCTACTTTAACGATAACCGCTCAAGCCTTGAAGTAGATAGCCTCAATTCAGAAGTAGAATCTCGCGGTGCCACATATGTAAATGAAGAGGATATCTTTGCCGCCTACGTAATGGGCAGCGTTGATATTGAAAAGCTTCACTTGGTCGCCGGTGTTCGCTATGAGCGTACCGACTTTTCAACGTCAGGCATGCGCGTAGAGCTTGTTGAAAACGAACAAACCGATGTAGAAGAAGTGGTCAACACACCATGGGAAGCTGAACGCAACTATGACTACTGGCTACCGAGTGTAAACGCCAGATATACGTTTTCTGATAAGCTACAGCTTCGTGCCGCCTACACTCAAACCATTTCACGTCCAAAATTTGAAGATGTGGCTGCGTTTCAAATTATCGAAAGTAAAACCGAAGAAGATGATGGCGTATTCGTTACGGAACGTGAGGCAGAAGTGGGCAACCCAGAGCTTCAGCCTTATGAAGCACAAAACGTTGATTTGTCACTTGAATACTACCCTGGTGACATTGGCGTAATTTCGGCAGGTTTGTTCTATAAGAACATTGACAACTTTGTTGTGTATGCAGATGTTGCAGGTACCACCGGCTGGGAAGGCTTTGAAGAAGTTATTCAGCCAATTAATGGCGACTCTGCTGACTTAACTGGTTTGGAACTTTCTTGGGTCAAAGCCTTCAATAACGGGTTTATTGTATCTGCCAACGCAACGTTCACCGACTCTGAGGCCACCACATTCTTAGATGGCGAAACGTTCGAAACTCAGTTACCAAACCAATCAGATCGCATTGGTAACTTAACCATTGGTTACGAAGCGAATGATTTCAGCGTACGTCTTGCCACCACGTATAAAAGTGAAAACTTTGAAGAAATTGATGGTGATATGTTGAGATTTGAAGATGACCACGTACAGATTGATTTCATGGCCCGTTATTACATTAACGACAGCATGCAGGTGTATTTCAACGGCATTAACCTAGGTGACGAGCCTTTCTATAACTACTTTGATACGCGTAGTCAAAACGCACAGTACGAAGAATATGGCCGTACCTTCGAGCTAGGTTTTACTTGGCAGCTAAATTAATCACTTTTATTTGTTGTTAATGTTCAGATGTTCGCAAGCTTCTATCATGTGGCTTGCGTCACCTGCTTTTGAGAGTCTTTCATGCACGGTTTACCCACATTTCTCCCTGCCACAAAACCAACATTCGCAACCTTGTTTGCGGTTGCGTTTTGTTTCACTTGCAGCCTTACTTCAGAGTTTGTAGAGGCAGAGCAAACAAGCCCCGCTCATTCCGCGGCAAAAACTAACGTAGCTATTGAAAATGCGAAGGCTACCAACGAGCAGTATTCACATAGTTACTACGCGCACACCACGATTGAAGGTTTATCGGTACCGGATGACGCGGTTTCTTTTTTAACATTAGGTGACTGGGGTCGCAATGGTCACTTTTATCAAAAACACGTTGCTAAATGGCTAGATATTGCAAGCTACCAATTAGATGCCGAATTTATCGCAACCACCGGCGATAACTTCTACGATAATGGCATTGCGTCAATTGACGACCCTTACTGGCTGTCTTCTTACGAAAACATTTATCATCAACCTCATTTATTCATCGACTGGTACCCTGTGCTGGGTAACCATGACTATCGAGGTAACTGGCAGGCGCAAATAGATTACAGCACTAAGAGTCGACGTTGGGAAATGCCGGCGCGGTATTACAGTAAGACGTTAAAGCTTGACGATGGAAGCTCAGCACTCTTGTTATTTATCGATACGTCTCCGCTAAACCCCGACTATGCAGATGAAACTAAATATCAAAAAGCGTATTCACAAGGGGCATCCGAGCAGCTTGCTTGGATAAATACTATGTTGGCTAAAGAGCAATACACCTGGAAAGTTGTCATTGGACATCATCCACTTTATTCAAGTGGTAAACGCTATGGCAAAACAGAAGCTATCAAAGACGTATTAGAGCCCATTTTTCACAACCATGGCGTGAACCTTTATATTGCGGGGCACGAGCACGATCTTCAGCACAATCAATTACCCGGGGATGACCTGGTGCACGTTGTATCCGGTGGCGGCTCAGAAGTGCGTCCGGTTGGTAATTACGACTTTACACAATTCGCAAAATCGACGGGCGGCTTTGTCAGTGTGAGCGTTACAGCTAAAAACATCTTCCTTAATTACATCGATCACAATGGGAAGACGATTTACACCCACACAATGAATAAAGCCAGTAAGGCGTCTTCGACGACCACGATTCAGGATCAATAATGACAATGGATAATCAAAAAACAAAAGTGCTACACCGCGCATTAGCAAAGACCGCCGTTTTTACCGGCACTTTAACCGCACTCTTTAGCTGTGCAGCGCAAGATACGACAGCCTCGAAGACTGAAGTCGCGTCCACAGGTACTGTACTTACGCTTACACACCTTAAAAAAGGTTTTGAGCAAACGCTTTATTACCAAAGCAATGTTCATACTTATAAAGACACCCAGGCTAACAGCACAAAAACCTCAGAGCCTGAGTCACGAACTTACAATGACACCCATGGCAACGACACGCTTGAAGTAACACGGACTTATAGTGACACCCATGGCAACGACACGCTTGAAGTAAAGCCATCAGAAAAAAGTCATTCTTACGAAGACACCCAAGCTATTAACCTTCAAATAAACGAGTATGAAGGCATTTCGCTAACTAACCGCCTAGGTAAAACTCAATTTATCGAGGGCAGCTTTGCGCTTGCACACGCTGAAGTAATTACCTCAGAAAATAAGCAATGGGTGTCTTTGGTAGTGTTTAATAACAACACGCAACATATAGAAGTTTATCGCTTGTCTGTTGATACCCTGGATAAGGAACAACGACTTAGCCAACTGACTAAAGGCTCAGAAGCACTATGCGCAGCCACTAGTGCTAGCGGAACGCCCCATATCGTCAATGTTGATGCCACTGGCACCCTCAACCAGTATGAACTGCACAATGACCAGTTTTTACCGCTTCGTAATTTTGCCATAGGCCCAGGAATCAAAAGCTGTAGTGTCGATCTTAAGACGCAAAACATCTATTTGGCGGATGAGTTTGCTGGGGTTTGGAAGATTGATGCTCACATTGAAAGTGAGTTAGAAAAAACGCTTATTTTTCATGACGCAGATACGCCGGTTGAAGGCGTGAGCACTGTGTCGAACAACATCTCACATTTAAACAGTAGCCTTGTTGGCTGGGTTAGCCCAGATAAAAGCGGAGTATGGCTACAAAATCAATGTCATGCTGAGTTCATAACTTTGGTGCAAGACACAAATGGAATAGCTGAAACCATTGAGCCTGAATTTATTCACTTGGCAGTATCTTCACGTGGGATAGAGCCACGTATTTCGCTAATCGTAGACGATGACGCATCGGGTAACGTTTATGCGGCAGAACTGCCTAGTAAGTTGTCTGACGCTTATTTTAACGATGGGTGTCTTTCTAAAGAAAACGAAACAGGTACAAGCAATAATGGTGACTTTTCCAAGCATTCTACAGCCAATGTTTTCCCATCAGCTGAAACGCAGCCTGTGCAAAACTTTGGAGATGCGGCTGATGACCCTGCTATTTGGGTGAACGCACAGACCCCTTCGCAAAGCCGCATAGTGGGCACTGATAAAAAAGGCGCGTTGAATACCTATGATCTTTTAGGTAAGCAGCATCAAAGCCTAGCCGTCGGGAGAGTTAATAACGTCGACGTTGGATACAAGGTTGCCGTAAACAGTATGAACAGCGTTGGCGATAAAAGGTTTACCGACATTGCTGTTGCTTCAAACCGCTCACACAACAGTTTGTCTGTTTTTGATATAGATAAAAACGGCAACCTCACCCATTTAGGCGAGATCAAAACAACGCTTAGCGACATTTACGGTATGTGCCTCTATGTTGATGACGGTATAGCTCATGTGTTTGCGAACGATACCAGTGGTCGCTTCGAGCGATACAAATTATTAATCGGCGAAAATAAGGTAGTGGAAGGAAAGTTAAGCCAGTCATTTTCTCTTCCATCACAGCCTGAAGGTTGCGTGGTAGATACGCAAACCAATACCGCTTACCTCGGTGAGGAAGCTGCTGGTGTTTGGGCGCTAGATATCAGCTCTACTGATAATACACCTACATTTATTGCAGCAATTACACCGCCAGTTGAAGCGGATATTGAGGGGTTGGCGCTATTTACCGTTGATGAACAAAAATATCTGATCGCATCTAGCCAGGGGAATAACAGCTATGCAATCTACGCGATTAACACAGAAAACACCGGCCAACTGACATATACAGGGCTTATACAAATCACTGCCGATGTAAATAATGGGATTGATGGCGTATCCGAAACCGATGGGCTGGAAGCTACCAACGCCAACTTAGGTGGTATTTACAACGAAGGTCTGTGGGTAGTGCAAGACGGCAGAAACGTTATGCCATCAGAAACACAAAACTTTAAACTGGTCTCTGGGGCGACCTTAAAAGAAGCGATAAGACGCTTAGTAAACAATACAAACGAACTGATTAACTAATACGCGCAAATAACGTAGACAAGAACGAGTACCCTCTTCCTTGTCTACATTTTGACATCCCTTATCAGCCTGCGCGACGATACCCGTCGTTTAGCTGAACGTCTATAGCTCGCAGCACCGCCGTTCGGTTTATACAGCCTAAAAGTACGCCATCGTCATCAACTACAGGGTAAACCCGGGGCTTTTCTTTTAACAACAACTGCGCTAGTTCAATTACCGACATGTAAGGCTTTACAGAAACCACGGGAGTTTTCATGATTTCCCCCACCCTACAAATTTGTTCGCGGTAATAACTCGATGCAATCATTTGAGCAATGCAATCTTGCTCAGACAGGAAACCAACGACTTTACCTTTGTTATCAATTACCGGGCCACCACTCTGACCGCTGGCTAGTAAAGCTTCAACGGCCTGCGCGACAGGCATATCAACGTTGAGCTTTACTGGGTGAGTGTTCATATAATCACTGACTTGCAACGATTCCATCTTCATTCTCCAGCCGCGGCGCCTGCTGTGACCGATACTGCTAACTATTGGCGATACGGCACTTTAATTATTTTAAGTATACGTGAAAGCAATTTCCCCCACACTTTAAGACTAGTCCTTTACTGAGCGACAAGCCAGCACATTTAACATTAAAATAACAACTAGTCTTTATAGATAGACACGGTTATGTTTCCCTCGGTATCTATGCTAGCGCGGTACATACCTGCTGAGTTAAATGGCATAGCAATATTACCTTTGCCATCAATAGCAATAACCCCACCGTCGCCACCGGCTTCAACTAACACATCATGTACAACCGTGTTGGCCGCCTGCTCTAGCGTTATTTCTTGATATTTCATGCGAGCACAAATATCAGCTGCCACATGATAACGAATAAAATACTCCCCATGCCCAGTGGCAGAGACAGCGCAGCTCTCGTTATCAGCGTAGGTGCCTGCGCCAATTATCGGTGAGTCCCCTATTCTTCCATAGCGCTTTGCCGTCATTCCGCCGGTAGAGGTTCCAGCGACAATGTTGCCGTCACTGTCCAATACAACAGCGCCAACCGTTCCAAAGCGTTCGTTACCTTGTTGTGAGCCATAACCATTAGAGGCTTGCTCCATTCGCGCCTTCACTCTATCAAGCGCTTCTTTGCGAAACTCTGTATCAAAAATAGAATTGTCGACTTGCTCAAGACCATTTTCTTTTGCGTATTCTTCAGCCCCTTTCCCAGATAGCATTACATGGGGTGACTCGTTCATTACCAGTAACGCAGCTTCAATGGGGCTTCGAATGGTTTTAACCCCCGCCACCGCACCTGCATTTTTGCTTCCGCCATGCATGATCGAGGCGTCAAGCTCGTGTTCACCGTCAAAGGTATACACCGCCCCAATGCCCGCATTGAATAAGGGTGAACTTTCGAGTATTTTGATGGTTTCCACCACGGCAACCTCACCTTTTTCACCCTGTTGCAAAAGCGTATACCCATGCTTTACCGCTTTAGACAATATCTCTTTGTACGCCGCCTCTTTTTCCGTCGTCATCGACGATTTCAAGATAGTGCCGGCACCACCGTGTATAGCAATTGCAACCTTGGACGACCGTTGGCCTCCCTTTTCAGCGAAAGCATTCCCACTCAACGCAACCGTCGTCATGGCTACTGCGCCTGCGGCCAAAACGGTTTTGCAAAGTCTTTTAACTGGCACGAAACAATGAGTTTTATTCAACGTGTGTACTCCCAAAAAAGGTTTCTGAATTTATTACCTTCAATACCAATCCGCATAGGTAACCTAGCATTTATGATAATAATGCTTTGAAAATAGTGATGTAATAACATGGCACAATAATAGGAGACAAGCTAGGCCGCTTCATGGTTAAAGATAATGGTTAAGGTGAGTGCGTATATAATTTTTACAGCGCTGTCGAGAAGATAAACGTGCGTGACAAGTGTGTTTGATATTCTTTAACACCACTTATCTTTAAAAGAATTGGCTATATAATCGTCAGCATTTGGTATTGTATTTTACGCAGTGTACACTGCCTTCAATATTTCACTTAAAACACACTGGTGGTTATGCATACACCTACATTTTTGTGGCACGACTTTGAAACCTTTGGCACGAGCCCACAAAAAGATCTCCCTTGCCAATTCGCCGCGGTTAGAACGGATATGGATCTAAACGTTATAGGCAAGCCCATCAATATTATAAGCGCTATCGCCAACGATTACTTGCCTCATCCAGAAGCGTGTTTAGTGACGGGAATAACCCCTCAACAGACAATAAGAGACGGCTCAAATGAGGCGGATTTCGCTGCAAAGATTTATCAAGAGATGTCTACACCCAATACTTGTTGCGTCGGTTTCAACAGTATTCGTTTCGATGATGAAGTGTCGCGCTATTTGTTTTATAGAAACTTCTACGACCCGTATTCACGAGAATGGCGAAACGGCAATAGCCGCTGGGATATTATTGACGTAGCGAGAGCTTGTTATGCATTACGGCCAGAGGGAATAAACTGGCCATTGCGAGAAGATGGAGCACCGAGCTTTAAACTTGAAGCCCTAACCGCTGCAAATAATATTGGACACGACAACGCTCACGATGCGTTAAACGATGTATATGCCACAATATCGCTGGCTAAGCTTATAAAAGAAAAGCAGCCACGTTTATTTGACTATGCGTTGTCGTTACGCAACAAGCATACGGTTATGCAGCAAATTGATTTGAGCAAACCTTCCGTCTTATTGCACATCTCTTCAAAACTACCCGCTTCTCAAGGTTGTTGTACTTGGGTGATGCCCATTGCTAAACACCCTACAAATTCAAACGCATTTATAGTTGTTGATTTATCCCATGATATCGAAAGCTTAATCAACGATTCGCCAGATGAGATTAAACAAGCGCTCTATGCACCTTCAGATACGTTTGACGACCCGCGAGAGCGTCCGGGCGTTAAACTCATTCACGTAAACCGCTCTCCTTTCATTACGACTGCAAAAGCGATGACAGAAGACAATGCAGAACGACTAGGGTTGAACAGAGAGCGTTGCCTAGAGAACTATAAAAAATTAGCCACTACACCAGAATTAGCTAGCAAACTTGTAGCCTTATACGAAAGTGAGCAACACGAGAGCGAACAAGATATTGACCATGCGTTATACAGCGGCGGCTTTTTAAACGACGAGGAGCGCCGCTGGTGTGAGAGCGTTATTGACGCTGAGCCAGAAGAGTTGGCGACGTTCAGTGACAAAACGCAACATCAGGGATTGAAGAAGCTGTTGTTTCGCTATCGAGCGCGAAACTATCCAAATACTTTGACAGCCGATGAGATGACAAAATGGCAATACCACCGTCAAGCACGTCTTACTGATCCTGCGTTTCATGGCTCAATAACTTTAGAATCTTACATGATGAAACTTGAGTCACTCGCTCAGGAGCACAGCGACAACCCAGATAAACAAGCCATTTTGCGTGCGCTTTACCAATATGCCGAAAACCTTTGACGGAGGTTTTAGAACATCATAAATTAGAGAGACTCAGAGAAGAACGGCAACCTGTGAACAAGGTCAAGGAATGCGTTTATGCTGCCGATAACAATAATTCACGTGCGCAAGGGAATAACGATGTCATGAACGGCGTAACAATAAGTTTCGATAAATCTAGAACCTATATTAACCTGATGCTTAACCCTTCTGAATTTACGTCAGAAGTGGACATAAGAGAAATAAGACAGCTGCTAGATACCGGCGAAACAAAACGACTTTATGTTTCAGAAAAAGCGTTAAAAACAGCCTGTGACACTGCAAATCACTATTTTAAAACCGGTGATGGCACTATCGTTCAAGAGCGAATTGGTGAGCGCAAAAACGCAGAGATAGAGTTCAGAGTGCCAGAAGATGGCATGAGGGCTAACCTTATCCTCACTACGCCTTACGGCGGTAAACTTCCGTCACTAAGCACAGTTAAATCTTTAGCCGTTAAAAACAGAGTTGTTCGCGGCTTAAGTACAAAAACCATAACCGCTATGCTTAGTGCTGCTAAGCAATCTCAGCCTGGTACTGTGCTTGAAGAAACCGTGGCGAAGGGCCTTCCCGCGCGTAATGGTAAAAACTCCAAATTTATTCCACTGGTTCCTAATGCATTAGAGCGTGTACTCAAACCTCAAACCAATGATGGCGAGCGCGTTGACATGCGTAACTTGGGTGAAGTTATTTGTGTAAAAGTTAATACGCCTGTTTTGAGGCGTACTGAACCCACGAAAGGTCGCTCAGGTTTTGACGTAAGGGGCAATAAGCTCCCCGCCGTATCTGGCGAGTGGGTTGACTTTAAAATGGGAAGCGGCACTGTAGTTTCAGACAGCGACGCCAACCTTCTTATGTCATCTATTTCTGGTATGCCTAAGTATCGCGATCAGATAATGAACATCGATGACACCTTTATCTGTAATGGCGTGAATGTAGGTACTGGCCACGTTAATTACGAAGGCGCAGTATTAGTGAACGGCGATGTCACTGAAAAAATGCAGATTAAAGCGGCAGGTGACGTAACCATAAATGGTTTTGTTGAGTCAGCGCATATTGAAGCTGGTGGCGACATTATCATTACCGAAGGCGCTATGGGCAAAGTTAACGATACCCAGGGTGAATATCAATGCAAATTAGTTGCAGCCGGCAGTATTCACGTACAGCACGGTCAAGGTATTGATGTTCAGTGTAGTGGGAACATAACAGTAGGTAGGCAGCTTGCGTACAGTCGTCTTCGCTGCGGCGGAGCCGTTATTGTTGGGCAAATCGACAAACCTATGGGCAACCTTTTTGCTTGCGACATTATAAGTCAAAGCAGGGTTGAAGCGGGTACACTTGGCGCTGTGTCTGGCAGTACGTTAAAAGTAGACTTTAGCCCTGGTTTTAACCAGTTACTAGAACGAAAAGACTCGTTAGATGAACTGCTGCGTCAGATTCGTGAAAACAACTTGAAGCATAAAGAAAAAATAACCCTTATCCAGAGTAAAAAAATCCCCAAAGAACTTCAGCGTAAAGCCGCTGAAGCAATCGAGCTGTTTAATAACGAGAGTGCATTGCTTGAGTGGTTAGAGAATAAAGCCAACGAGGTCAAAACGGCAAAAGAAACCTATCAGTCTGATATAAAGCTTATCGCCAACAAACGTTTATATCCAGGCGTGTCAGCTAAGCTGAACAATAGAAACTGGCGGTCTGAGCGAGAGTATGATCGCGCACAAATCCACTACGACGCTCATCAATGGCACTATGAACCTATTATCTAATCTGGCGTGCTGCCTAACGCGATTAATACGCTTGGCAGCCCATGGTTATCATTGACTGTAAAGCGTGCGGTTAAATGTAATTAAACAACTACTGAGCGCAGTATTGCTAACAGCTCGCGTTAAATGTCTGCGATAAGTCATTCAGCGAGCAAATAGTTTTATTGCGCTACACTTACGCTTCCAAAACCCTGCCGTTTTGATTGGTAAAGCGCTTTAACAGTGCGTTCCATCCATTCGGGAAATTCCTCAGACTCTTTAAGCTGTGACATACCAATGGCTACGTTAAAGTTTTCACTTAGCAGATAGTGTCCCATAAGACATACAAGCAACCTATCTGCAAGAATTTTCGCTGAGTCTAGCTCGGTTTGCGGGCAAAGGATGATAAATTGTTCCCCGTTAAAACGAGATACTACGTCCACTTCCCTTACTGTATTCAAACAGTGAGTAGCGACTACTTTCAGCGTATCTTCTCGCATCGATGCGTCGAGGGGAAGATCACCATCTTGGGATGGCGTTAACTCTAGAATGATGAGTGAAGCAGTGGTGTGGAAACGGTTGAACCGAGAAATTTCTTCCTCCGCACGTTGAATCATGTGGTTACGGTTATACAACCCGGTGACCGTGTCGTGAGCGGTAAGAAAGCCCAACGTTCTGTTTTTCTCCAGTAAGGTCGCCTGTAGTGCTGATATTTCTTCGTTTTTCTGACTTATTATACGTTTGTAGCCACCCACATGGCGATTTCGTGATATCAGCCAAAGCAAGCTTATTAGCACAATAACAGTAGTCAATATCATCACTGAATAATTGCGGCTGTAGCGAATTTGAACATTGTTCCATTGTTTATATATTTCTACTTTCCGCGACTCGGGAATACGCTCGATAGCATAATTCAATTTTTCAACCAAATGACCGTAGGATTTATTGACACCAAAGGCCAAAGAGTCGAATGGCTCTGCATAACCAACGATATTTAAGTCCTTTAGTTTCAGATTATTAATGTGCATATTAACGCTCATTAATGAACCAACCATGACATCAAATTCGTC
This sequence comes from Alteromonas sp. KUL150, assembly GCF_009811475.1. Classification (NCBI taxonomy): domain Bacteria; kingdom Pseudomonadati; phylum Pseudomonadota; class Gammaproteobacteria; order Alteromonadales; family Alteromonadaceae; genus Alteromonas; species Alteromonas sp. KUL150. The sequence goes on along the minus strand of NZ_BLIJ01000003.1, from coordinate 108,320 downwards.
GTTTTCGAGCTGTTTTAAGCCTTCCTCTTCCGACGGAATAAGCTTTAAACGTAGCCCGGGATAATGGCGAGAAATATATTCGACCTGCCTGTAACCTTGAACTATACCAACAGTGCGATTTCCAACACCTGAATACCCCTGAAGCATAGGCGTTCCGGCCTTTGCCACGAGTACATTGGGTGCTTCAAAATACGGAATACTAAAATCTAAAAATTGTTTTCGATAGTCAGAAGTATTCAGCATAGGAATAAGCTGACACTCCCCTCGTTGAATATACTCCAAGCTTTGCTGCCAACTGTCGGTTTTAACCAGTGTGAATTTCAAGCCAGTAATATCGGCAATTAGATTCATATACTGTGCCGAAATACCCACATGAATTCCATTTCTTATTGCTTCATAAGGTGCCCAGTTTGGGTCGATGCAGTAGGTAACTTCTTCGGAAGTCGTGGATGAAATTTGATCTTCGGGTGCAGCATATAGAAGCGCACTAAAAAAGCTTGCTCCTACGAAGAGAATATAGACCCAAAGACGCATTTCTATTTTTTTCAACCACACACCCAAATATTGACTAAAAACAATGACAACCGCGAAGTATTAAGCGTAATCGCTTAAATTGCAATTAAATAGCGGACGAACTTGTTTAATCGCTCAGGTTACACTCTGTCTTTGTTGGAAAGTAGCATTTTCATAGCGTTTTTCGACCATGATGTCGCTAAGCGTTTGTACTGCTTTTTCTACATTAGTGAAGCTAAGGTAAAGCGGAGCAAACCCGATACGTAAGATATTAGGCGCTCTAAAATCGGCAATAACGCCCTCCGCTATCCATGCTTGGCAAATCGCGTATGCCTCGTCATGAGCAAGGGCAAGTTGACTCCCTCTTACATCAATCGGCGGGCTAACCAGGCTGAAATAGTCTAAAACGCCAGCCCTTTTTGCCTCTGCAATGAAAAAAGCCTGAAGCTTCTTTGATTTTTCATCGATAGCCTTGAGCGACACGCCGTCAAACACATCTAACGCCGCATCTAAAATACTCATCCCAATAACACCTGGCGTTCCACACAAATTCTGCTTTACCGTGCTATCTGGTGCGTAGTCTGGAGAAAATGAAAAAGGAGCGCTATGTCCCATCCAACCGGACAAAGGCTGCTTGTACTGTGACTGGTGGCGCTCGGCAACGTAAATAAATGCAGGTGCGCCTGGACCACCGTTCAGATACTTGTAGGTGCACCCTACCGCAAAATCGACGTCACAGTCGTCGAGACAAACTGGAAACGCACCAGCGCTATGGGCGAGATCCCATAGCGTTAAAATGTTCCTATCGTGTGCTAACGCTGTGATGCTTTGCATGTCTAGTTTAAGACCAGTTCTAAAATTTACCTGGGTGAGCATGAGTACTGCAATGTCATCAGATAGCTGAGCGCCGATATTTGATTCATCGATATAGCGCACGCTGTATTCATCGCCTAACAGTTCGAGTAACCCTTGAACCATATAAATATCAGTTGGAAAATTATCCCGTGTAGTGGCAATGACTTTTCGCTCAGGGCGCATTTTTAGCGCAGCGCTCAGTACTTTAAATAAATTAATAGAAATTGAGTCACAGCAAATAACCTGACCGTTCTTTGCACCAATCAAATTACCAATCTTATCACCTACAAGCTGCGGCAAAGAAATCCACTGATGCTTGTTCCAACTTGTAATAAGGTCCTGCCCCCACTGCTGTTTCACCACTTCACTTGCTCGCGCTTCGGCTGACTTAGGTAATGGACCAAGCGAATTACCATCAAGATAGATGGTGTCATCTGGCAGAGAAAATGCTTCCACTTTTAGCGCTAGCGGATCTTTATTATCAAGCTGCTCTGCGGAAAAAACCTTGTTAATCATGTTCACTAATAACCTCAAGTAAAGCATCAAAAGACGTCGATTCAGGGTGCAGCCAGTCAAAATGGCCGCCATTATTTATTATGCGCTTTTCTGCCCCCGCCATTGTAGCGTGCTGTACTGGCACAATGCTATCAGCATCACCTTGTAGCAATACAACCGGAGTGTGAATAAGCGTTGCGTTCGGCGAGGCGTTGTTATACGCGTCTGGATTTTCAGTAGGCGTAGTTTTCATAAATGCCTCTGTTGCAGTTTGACAGCTATTCGTGCCATGGGCATATGAGCGGACATCCGTTATTGCCGCCAAGCCAACGACTTGTTTCACTCCATAGCGTGCTAACTGCTGTGGCATTTGCTGTGTCGCGAGCAAGGCAAGATGGCCACCCGCTGAATGGCCCGCTATAAACGTTTCTGAATAATCACCTTGTAGCGTAATACGCTCAAGTGAAGTATTTATTGCACTAACTACATCGTTTAGGCTTCCTGGCCAGCCACCACCTTCATCGCCTACACGCCGGTATTCTATTGCATAGACACCCATCCCTAAATTCGCCAACGCGCTGTACAAACCTTTCGCATGTTCGTAACCATAAGCATTTAGCCAACAGCCTCCATGCACGAACACCATTGCCTTCCCACTTAAGCTTGTATCTAACGCATCACGCCCATGCCAAACATAAACACGCTGCAAGGCTTCTGCGCCATAGCTAAACTGCTCATCATGCTCTCGCATTGGCAAGACACCCAACGCAGCATAGGGCACTTGCGTTAGCTTTTCGTTCTGAACGGCCGCTTTTTCTTCGCTATTAAAATTGAGGCTTTTTGTGTGGGTGTCTTCTTTATTGTCTCTATTAACATTGAGGCTTTTTGCGTGGGTGTCTTCTTTACCGTCAATTTTATCATGGGTGTCTTTTTTAGAAATTGTTGGCGGAGCAGTCCCTGCATTTGTTTGATATGAAACGTTAGAAAGCATCGCGGATTCGTCATTGCTGCCATGACTGAATAATGGGTTTGAAACCGTGCGATGGGTGTCATTGTTAATCGACATTGCTGATGGTGTTTGTGAAACGGTAAAAAAAGAAGCGTTTGTGCGATTAACAACGTTAGCGTCAGATTGCGTGAAAATAACTTGATGCTGCGATAACTGCGGTAGAGCTGTAGCAAACTTTTGAAAAAGGCAAAGCGCTGTTAGAAGCCCCCAATACTTGAACGTTTTGGCTGTATTCTTCATGGTGTATATTTTTTCTCTTATTAAAACACAGAGTGCCGCAAAAACAGCGGCACTCTACGATTAAATCATTTTCATGTAAGCCAATGTCGAGCTACAGCATTTCAACAGCAAGGGCAACACCCTCGCCTCCTCCAATGCATAGAGATGCGATACCTTTTTTGGCATTTTTTTGCTTTAAAGCGTGAAGAAGCGTAACAAGAATGCGCGCACCTGATGCACCAATAGGATGACCTAACGCACATGCTCCGCCTTTTACATTCACCTTGCTTTCATCAAGGCCTAGCTTTTTGATCGCCAGCATAGTGACCATGGCAAACGCTTCATTAATCTCAAAGAGATCAACGTCCTCTTTTTCCCAGCCCGCTTTATCTAGTACCTTTTCCATTGCTCCAACAGGGGCAACAGTAAAGTTTTCAGGTTCAATGCTGTGTGTTGCATGTGCAACGACCCTCGCAAGCGGGGCTAAGCCTAACTCTGTCGCTTTACTCTCACTCATTACAACAAGAGCGGCAGCCCCATCAGATATTGAACTAGAGTTTGCAGCCGTTACCGTTCCGTCTTTTTTAAATGCTGGTCTTAGCGTAGGAATTTTTTCAGGGCGCGCCGAGCCTGGGCCTTCATCGGTATCGACAACGCTATCACCTTTGCGTGAGGAGACCGTAACTGGAACAATTTCGTCAGAAAAAGTACCGCTATTTATAGCTTCGTGAGCTTTAGAGAGTGAGCTTAGTGCAAACTCATCCATCTCCCCACGAGAGATATTTTCTTCATCTGCGGTATCCTGTGCAAAACATCCCATCGCTTTACCGTCATAGGCATTTTCAAGACCGTCAAGCATCATGTGATCGAGCACTTGACCATGACCCATTCGATATCCCGTTCTTGCTTTAGGCAACATGTATGGTGCATTGCTCATGCTTTCCATACCACCGGCTACGACCGCTGTAGCGCTGCCCGCTTTGATTAGGTCATGCGCCATCATTACTGCTTTCAAACCTGAACCACACACTTTATTTATGGTTGTTACGCCAGCGCTAAGCGGAAGCCCGGCTCCCAATGATGCTTGACGAGCTGGTGATTGACCAAGACCCGCAGGTAATACGCATCCCATAATAACTTCATCAATTGCAGAGACATCCATCCCTTCACATGCGGCTTTAATCGCAACTTCTCCGAGTTTGGTCGCAGCCAACGAAGACAAACTACCATTAAAACCACCCATAGGTGTGCGTTTAGCCGCGACAATCACTACTGATTCGTTACTCATGCTCGTGCCCTTTAATTATTAATATCCATAATGTTAAGTGAAGGAAGACTTTCAGATGTATACAAAAGTAAACACCACAATCAGCTGCAACGCCCTGCCTTCACCATGAAAAATTGACGTTAGCAAAATGTTACTTTACCTTAACGTAAAATGTAATTAACGTTAACGTAAACCTGTACTGAGTATGTGTCAACTAAACACTACGTTTTAACTATAGCGTTGTGAAGAAGTGTATACGCTAGAACCATAGTGCTATTGCGATGACACCCACTCAATGCTATTGCGATGACACCCACTCAACGTACAGAACGTAATTACAATGACACCCATGTTAAATAACGGGTGTTAAACAGCGCTAAACACAAGGTACGTGTAATGAACAAGTACGACGAAGAACAAACGTATGCAATAGGTGAGCTCGCTCGAGAGTTTGATATCACTCCTCGTTCTATCCGGTTTTATGAGGAACAAGGGCTGATGTCGCCTTCAAGAACGGGGCAGAATCGCGTTTATCTCAATAAAGACAGGGTGAGATTAAAACTTATTCTACGCGGTAAACGTCTAGGCTTTTCGTTAGCGGAAGTTAAAACACTGTTCGACATGTACGACACTAATCCAAATTCGGCTGTTCAGTTAGAAGCGATGCTTGAAATGACTGAACAGAAAAGAGCGGTGCTAAAGCAACAATTAGAAGACATCCAGATGTTGATGACAGAGCTGGATGACGTCGAAGCCCGCTGCCGAGAAGAACTCGCAGAACTCAAACGAGGAAAAATCGCATGAATACCTCCTACCCTACTTTAAATTTTGGACTTGGCGAAGACATCGAAATGCTGCGCGACCAGGTCTATCAGTTTGCTCAAAACGAAATAGCACCTCTTGCTGAACAAGCTGATGCTGACAATCAATTTCCAAACCAATTGTGGAAAAAGCTTGGTGACATGGGTCTTTTAGGTGTGACGGTCTCAGAGCAATACGGCGGTTCTGACATGGGATACCTTGCACATACCATTGCTATGGAAGAAGTTAGTCGCGCGTCTGGTGGTATTGGCCTTAGTTATGGTGCCCACTCTAACCTTTGCGTAAATCAAATTTACAAGAACGGGAACGATGCACAAAGAGAAAAGTATCTCCCTAAATTAGTCAGCGGAGAGCATATTGGTGCATTAGCAATGAGTGAACCAAATGCGGGCTCTGATGTTGTCAGCATGAAATTAAAAGCCGAAAAGCGCGGTGACAAATATATTCTAAACGGCAATAAGATGTGGATCACGAATGGTCCCGACGCCCACACTTTTGTTATTTATGCGAAAACTGACCCTAATGCTGGCCCGAGAGGCATCACGGCGTTTCTTGTAGAGCGAGATTTCCCGGGCTTTAGTCGCGCACAAAAATTAGACAAACTCGGTATGCGTTCTTCAAATACGTGCGAACTAGTTTTTGAAGATTGTGAGGTGCCTGCAGAGAATATTCTTGGTAAAGAAGGCGAAGGCGTACGCGTATTGATGAGTGGATTGGATTACGAGCGACTTGTTTTATCCGGTGGCCCACTGGGTATCATGCAGTCTTGCATGGACATCGTTGTTCCTTATATCCATGACCGCCAGCAATTTGGGCAATCAATAGGCCAATTTCAGCTTGTTCAAGGCAAAGTTGCTGATATGTACACGCAAATGAATGCGGCCCGTGCTTATGTCTACACGGTTGCTCAATCCTGCGATCGCGGTGAAACAACGCGTAAAGACGCGGCTGGCGCTATTCTTTATTCAGCAGAACTTGCCACCAAGATGGCACTCGACGCAATCCAGCTGCTTGGCGGTAACGGCTACATCAACGAATATCCCACAGGGCGTTTATTACGAGACGCAAAGCTATATGAAATTGGAGCGGGTACTTCGGAAATCCGCCGAATGCTTATAGGGCGTGAACTATTTAACGAGTCTAAATAGAAGGGATTACAGGGTGTCGACCTATGTTTTATAGCTGGGTTGTTTTTAATATGCGTTAAAAGCAACCTAGCAAGACACCCACGCTTTAAAGCGTTAACAAACATAAAGCATTACTCAATTAGAAAAACGAAATTACAAAGACACCCATCGCAACAGCATCTCTTGGCATGGGTGTCATGCTAACCATGGTTTACTCGGCAACGTCGCCGATGCCCAACACAAGGAGGGGTTATGCCCGTTCTTCGCTCAAGTATAAATACGAAATCTGAAACATTTATCGCTAACGCCGAGCATATGCAGGCACAGGTGAATGATCTCCTCGAAAAAATTGGACAAATTTGCAAGGGTGGTGGCGAAAAAGCCGCCGAACGGCACGTATCTCGAGGAAAGTTATTACCTCGTGACCGAATAAATGCACTCATTGATGACGACACCCCATTTTTAGAAATAGGCCAGCTTGCCGCATGGGAAGTGTATGATGACTATGTACCCTGTGCGGGCGTTGTTGCAGGTATAGGTATCGTTGCTGGTATAGAGTGTATGATCGTTGCCAATGATGCCACGGTGAAAGGCGGAACCTACTTCCCTCTTACGGTTAAAAAACACCTTAGAGCGCAAACCATCGCTGAACAGAACCATCTACCATGCATCTATTTGGTTGACTCGGGGGGCGCCAATCTGCCACGTCAAGATGAGGTTTTCCCAGATAGAGAGCACTTTGGCCGAATATTCTTTAATCAAGCCAATATGTCAGCGAAGAATATTCCTCAAATCGCGGTCGTCATGGGCTCTTGTACCGCTGGCGGTGCTTATGTTCCAGCGATGGCTGATGAAAGTATCATCGTGAAAGAACAAGCGACTATTTTCCTTGGAGGCCCGCCTCTGGTGAAAGCTGCCACCGGCGAAGTAGTTACCGCTGAAGAACTCGGTGGTGGTGATGTACACACGCGTATTTCTGGTGTTGCAGATCACCTTGCCAATAATGATCATCACGCCCTTTCAATGGCCCGAAATGCGGTCTCTAGGCTTAACCGGAAAAAGCCTGAATGCGCCGATATTGCAGAGGTTAAGCCCCCTCGTTACGACACTAAAGAGATTTATGGCATCGTGCCTGCTGACAGTCGTCAAACATATGATGTACGTGAGATCATCGCTCGCATCGTCGATGACTCAGATTTTGATGAGTTCAAATCTCTATACGGCACAACGCTAGTTTGTGGCTTTGCACGTATCTTCGGTTTTCCTATAGGCATCGTGGCTAATAACGGCATCCTTTTTGGTGAAAGTGCACTTAAAGGCGCGCACTTCGTCGAACTATGCGCCAAGCGCAAAATACCTTTGGTATTTTTGCAAAACATAACTGGCTTCATGGTAGGTAAGCAATATGAGCACGGTGGCATAGCGAAACACGGTGCAAAAATGGTTACCGCAGTAGCATGTGCGAACGTGCCTAAACTCACTGTCCTTATCGGCGGTAGCTTTGGTGCGGGGAACTACGGGATGTGTGGAAGGGCTTACGACCCGAGGTTTTTATTCATGTGGCCTAATGCTCGTATCTCTGTTATGGGTGGTGAGCAAGCGGCGGGCGTTTTAGCTCAAGTCAAACGCGACCAAAAAGAACGCGCTGGTGAAACATGGAGCAATGAAGAAGAAAAAACGTTCAAACAACCTGTAATCGATACCTACGAGAAGCAAGGTCACCCCTATTACGCATCGGCAAGGCTTTGGGACGATGGCGTCATCGATCCTGCAGATACGCGTTTAGTGCTTGGGTTGTCGCTTTCAGCGTCTCTCAACAAGCCTATTGAAGACACCCAATTTGGCATATTCAGAATGTAGGAGTACCGATTATGGAACAATCAGTTATCTATAGCGTAGATGAAAGAAACGTAGCCACGGTCACATTAAACAGACCAGAAAAGCACAATGCTTTTGACGATGAAATGATCAGCGAGCTTACTCGTGTTTTCAAAAAAGCAGCGGAAGATTCGACAGTAAGGGCACTTATTCTAAGGGCTGAAGGAAAAAGCTTTAGCGCTGGTGCAGACCTGAACTGGATGAAAAAAATGGCGAGTTTTACCAAAGAGCAAAACGAAAGTGATGCTTTAGCGCTAGCAGTAATGCTGCAGACACTTTACGAAATGCCAAAACCAACCATTGCCAGAGTTCAGGGAGCCGCTTTCGGTGGTGCTGTTGGCTTAATAGCCTGTTGTGACATTGCCATTGGAAGCAAACTCAGCAAATTTTGTCTAAGTGAAGTTAAGATTGGCCTTATCCCGGCAACCATAAGTCCCTATGTAGTAGAGGCGATGGGAACGCGCGTTAGCCGACGTTATTTCCAGACAGCAGAAGTATTCTCTGCCCGTCGCGCCCGACGACTGGGTCTACTTAGTGAGTCAGTGACTGAAGATGAACTCGACAGTACCATTGATAATCTTTTATCAAACATTCTCAAGAACGGCCCGCAAGCAGTAGCGAAGGCTAAGAGTCTAGTTCAGTGGGTGTCATCGCAAGAAATTAACGACTCGCTTCTTTCAGAAACTAGCAAACTTATTGCTGAAGTGAGAACGTCTGACGAAGGTCAGGAGGGTTTATCAGCCTTTTTAGAGAAACGCAGTGCTTCGTGGGTAGAGGTGGAAAATGATAAATAAACTATTAATCTCAAATCGCGGTGAAATTGCTTGCCGTGTTATCAAGACAGCCAACGCTCAGGGTATAAAAACGGTCGCCGTTTATTCCGAAGCTGATAAAAACGCGCAACACGTAAAAATGGCCGATGAGGCTGTTTTTCTGGGGCCCTCACCGTCGAAAGAAAGTTATCTACGTGGCGAATTAATCGTTGAAAAAGCGAAGGAACTCGGTGTAGATGCTATTCATCCAGGCTATGGCTTCCTCTCTGAAAATGCAGAATTTGCGAACCTTTGTGCAAAAAACGATATTATTTTTGTAGGCCCACCAGCTTCTGCTATCGAAGCTATGGGGTCTAAATCTGCTGCGAAACACATCATGGAACAAGCCGGCGTTCCTTTAGTGCCCGGCTATCATGGAGATGAGCAAAGCGAGGCTGTCTTAAAAGGCGCGGCTGATGACATGGGCTATCCCGTATTACTAAAAGCAGCTGCAGGTGGCGGCGGTAAGGGGATGCGACAAGTCTGGAATTCAAATGAATTCTCGCAAGCGTTAAATGCAGCTAAACGTGAGTCCATGGCTAGCTTTGGCGATGACCATATGTTGGTTGAGAAGTACCTTACTCGTCCTCGCCACGTTGAAATCCAAGTTTTCTGTGACACCCATGGTAACGGCGTTTACCTCTTCGAGCGAGACTGCTCGGTTCAACGAAGACATCAGAAAATAATAGAAGAAGCGCCGGCTCCCAATATGTCTCCCTCAATTAGAGAAAAAATGGGCAAGGCCGCTATTTTGGCTGCACAAGCAATCAATTATGTGGGTGCTGGCACCGTCGAATTCTTATTGGACGAAGACGAATCTTTCTATTTTATGGAAATGAACACGCGTTTGCAGGTTGAGCACCCTGTTACAGAGATGATCACTCGCGAGGATTTGGTTTACTGGCAGTTAACCATAGCCGAGGGTAAGCCGCTACCCAAAAAACAAAATGAGCTTACATTAACGGGACACGCATTCGAAGCCCGTATTTATGCCGAAGATCCAGGAAACGAGTTCTTGCCTTCTACAGGCAACTTAGCATTACTTCGTACGCCAAAAGAGACCGATGTTGTCCGAGTTGATACCGGCGTGGTTGAAGGCGATGAAGTTAGCGTTTTCTACGACCCCATGATTGCGAAACTTGTTGTATGGGGCGAGAATCGAGAAATCGCATTGAAGCGTTTAATCAGTGCGCTTGGCGAATACTATATTGATGGTGTTAGCACAAACATCGACTTTTTAAAGCGAGTGGCTGGTCATCCTGCTTTCGTTTCAGCTGAACTAACAACAACATTTGTAGAAAAGCATCATGATTCCTTGTTTAATTCAGACGCAAGCAGCGCAAGCAATGACACCCACGTAAATACACCTGCGATAGCGTTACTAGCATTATTGCACAGAAAGAAAAATGCCAAGGGTTTAGAGAAGACTCCACCTGTATGGTCAGCTCCAGGGGCTTGGAGATCGAACAGTCGGCATTTTGAATACTTAACGTTACTATGCGATCAGCAAGAAATCCTGGTTGAAGTTCAACACCAAAATGATGGAGTATCCTGCGGTTTCCGATTAACCATAGGCGAAAACACTTATAATGCAACGGGTTCGATTGCTGGTGGCGTTCTACATGCCACCATTGATGGCTATAAAACCACATATTCATTTTCTGATAATGATGGTCAATATACTCTATTTAACAAAGACACCCATGCCAAGTTCAGCGTTATCTCTCCTTCGCTGGGCGACGAAAATTCCGCAGATGCTGATGCGAACTTTAGCGCTCCAATGAACGGAACCATTGTTGCTCATTTGGTAGAGAAAAATCAGCCGGTTGCTAAAGGTCAACCTATCTTGGTAATGGAAGCGATGAAGATGGAGCATAGTATTACCGCCCCCTATGACGGCTCAGTTGAGGAATTCTTCTTTCAGCCAGGCGAACTAGTTGATGGAGGTTCGACCTTATTAGCTTTTTCTTCTAAAGAAGCTGACGAGGGCTAACGGCATGTTTCCAAAAAAAGTAAGCATTGTTGAAGTTGGTCCACGTGATGGCTTACAAAATGAAAAGTTGGCATTAACTGCCGCTCAAAAGGTTAAACTTATTGAGTTGCTCTCAGTTACAGGTTTAGAACGCATAGAGGCCGGAAGTTTTGTATCACCTAAATGGGTGCCTCAAATGGCCAACTCCGATGAAGTTTTCAAGGCATTGGATGCTCACCCAGGGGTCCAATATTCGGCTCTCACACCGAACCTCAAGGGGCTAGAAACTGCAATTGAAGCAGGAGTTAGGGAAGTAGCAGTCTTCGGCGCTGCATCTGAGTCGTTTTCACAGAAAAACATCAACTGTTCAATCAGCGAAAGTTTGAAGCGTTTCGAGGCTGTTTTCAGCATGGCTAAAGAAAACGACATAAAAGTTAGAGGCTATGTTTCGTGTGTGATGGGCTGCCCTTACGAGGGTGAAATTGCCCCCGGCGCGGTGGCAGAAGTAAGCAAATCTCTGATTGATATGGGATGCTATGAAGTGTCTTTAGGCGACACGATTGGTGTGGGTACACCATTAAAAACACGTCTCTTGCTAGAGAGTGTATTGGAAGAGGTCACCATCGATAAGCTAGCAGCACATTTCCACGACACATACGGACAGGCACTCGTCAATTTATATACCGCTTTAGAGTATGGCGTATCAACTATTGACTCTGCGGTTGCAGGCCTTGGCGGCTGTCCTTACGCTAAAGGAGCAAGCGGTAATGTGGCTACTGAAGATGTGCTTTACATGCTTGATGGCATGGGTGTCTCTACAGGAGTTGATATGAAAGCCTTACTTAGAGCATCTTCATATATCTCTGACACATTGGGACGCGCGCCTATTTCAAAGGCTGCTAATGCCCTTCTTGCGAAATGATTACTCGAGACTGCGTGTATGAAAATACACGCAACTCGTTTGACTAACAGCTTATAAACGCGACCTTCAAAAATACTGCATAAGGATAAGAAGACACCCAATACAAATTTACTCTGTTTAAAAGACATCCTTTCGTAATTTTTCTAGATGTATCTCTGCTACAAATAGATTTGGAAATAACTACATATCAGACACCAACCTTTTTGTCTGAAAGGAAATGAGACGATATAGCGCTGGGTGTCTTTGTGACTTATCTTTTGGATTACCATTCTAGCGTTGGATGTCTTCCTAACTTACCTTCGTAACTTACCTGCAATCAACGCCTTAAATATTTATATTTGCTTCTTCGTACTAAACCTCTCAGAAGTTAAAAATACAATGGGTGTCTTCATTGTTGTTTATCTCGTTAAACCTGTTCCTAAACAGTGCTTTCAGTCAGGTCACAAGATGCACTAAATGTTGATATGGTCGTGCGACCGTAAGCTTTTTTGACAAGATAAAATGGCTCAAAGTAGAAAATCTCTAATAAGTCTTGAAGACACTCCCTATTATCACTGCATCTCACGGTGCGTCCGTCGAAGCTATCTTTGTGGCTACGACGCAAAAAACGATGTTAGCTACGAACACAGAAAGTCGTGGGTCGAAAAAAGACTTTTGTTTCTTGGTACCATATTCGCGATCGACATCTGTGCATATGCCGTGATGAGTAACCACGTGCATATAGTGCTATGCGTTGACAAAAAAGCTGCCTGTTCCTGGTCTACAGACAATGTGCTAGTGCAATGGCATAAAATGCATAAAGGAACGCTGCTTACCAGAAAGTATTTAAGAGGTGAATCGGTAAGCGAGAGTGAATTAAAAACAATACAAAATACTGCTGAAATTTATAGGAGAAGACTTCACGATATTAGTTGGTTCATGAGGAACCTTAATGAATATATTGCCAGGAAAGCCAACGCAGAAGATGACTGTACAGGCCGATTTTGGGAGGGTCGATTTCGTTCTCAAGCCCTGTTGACGGAAAAGGCGTTATTGTCGTGCATGGCTTATGTCGATTTGAATCCAGTACGAGCAAAAGTAGCCACTCATCTACGCGATTCGTTACATACTAGCATAAACAGAAGGCTGCGCTACATCGCTAAAAGTAAACGTATAAAAGGGCTCATACCGTTTAAAACTATCGCCACCGTGAACCCAAGTCGCGCCATTAATTACTTCTTGACAGATTACTGTGCGCTTCTAAATTCCTCAATAGAAATGATGACTGACAACTCTTCAGATTCCAAGGTAATAAAACTCAATAACAGGTTAACGAAGCTTGGTATTAATCAAGCCAAATGGCTCCAAATGATCACAAACTTTGAAGACACGTTCTCCTTTGCCGCGGGAGACCGTGAATCCATGGAGCTCTTCAAGAAAAGTACGAACAGAAAGAGAATAGCAAAGCTAGAATCAGCAGCCTCGTGCTTAGGTGGTTAGACTGCTACTTTTCATTAGGTAGTATGACCGTTGCTAAAATCGCTAGCACAAGCATTACCGACATAATGTAAACGACGGTAAAAGATAGAATAGATGTCAAAGCTGCGTAAAGCGCGCCGAAACCTAATAGAATGAGTCCTATAGCCGTGTTAGAAAATCCAACGAGCTCGGTTCTTTCGTGCCCCTCCTTCACATCCAAGCTATATGTTTTCCTTCCTGTTCTAACTCCCGCATGCGCTATTGCTAGCACAAAAAACAAAAGGGCCGAAATGAAAATAGACGTTGAATCTAGGGTGAGAAGCCCTACACATGCAAATAAAGCGAGAACTCCAGAAAGCTGAAGTGTGAGCCTTGCACTCTTATCTGCAATTTTACCCCAGACTATGGACGATAACAGCGCTGCGAGTGCTTCAGCGCCAATATAAATTGGCAACAATTCCTGCACATTTCCATCGCGTTCAATCATGAAGTAAGGGGCGACTAATGCAGAATGGACGAACAACCCTCTTACAAATATAAATTTATAAACGGTAGAATCGAAATCAACACTAAAGGTGTCGCGTGACTTATCACCGACATCTACACGTGTTTTGATAGGCCACACGCAAATCAAAGTAGCACCAAACGAAAGCAAACTTGCACACAAAATTACTAAAAGCATATTTGAAGAAAGTGCACCTTCAAAAACAACTAATGGGATAGCAATGCATAGCGTTACCAGCCCTGAAATTGTCGACGCGATGCCAATTAAATTACCTCGTTTGCCCTTTTTCGCAACGTCCGCCTCAATATCTTTGACTGTTAAAGAACACGCTGAACGACCAATACTAAGAATAACAAGAGACAGTAACACTCCCGCCCCAGCTGTAAATCCAGTAAACAGAGTTACAGACGCTATAATTCCAATTACTGAGAATGCTTGGATGAACATGCCTAGACGCCAAACCTTGTGTCTTTCCGCATGATTTCGAAGATAAACACTGATAAGTACTTGAGGTAGAAGTGCGCCAGACTCCCTTATTGGAACAAGCCAGCCAATCATCCATACAGGAGCTCCTACACTCACTAGAAGTGCTGTAAGCGTTGTTTTGGCGGAAATTAAAAGGTCGGCTAATTTGTTGAGCGATAAGCCTGAGATGAGTCGTTTTTTTTGATTCATAGTTCGTTAGCGTTGACTCTTTGTCTCTAATACTAGGTGACGTTCTTTTGAGATCAGGTTGAGCTGTTTATTCAGCTCTTTTCAGCGAGGATTTTTAAGTTCTCTAACCCCATCTCGAAGTCTGGACCAATCATGCCATCCATCATCAGAGCGAGGTAACGATTAATAGGGTTATTATCTACTGTGCCTTCATCACGCCAAGTAACGATAGAACCGTTAGAAGTAGGCTTTATTTCTACCGCCCCATTAGAGCCCATATCAAAATCTGGAAAGTAAAGACGATAGAGAACTCGTCTGTTATGTTCTAACTGGGTAATTTCCATTTCACCGTTACCCTCAGTTTCACTTTTCCACTCAGATCGCATACCTATAGCTCTATCGGGCCCAGAAAATTCGAGCTCCATATTTGGATCTCGTTTGAACCATACTCCCCACTTGCTCCATTCCTTTAAGTCAACAACATACGGATAAATTTCCGATGGTTCTGCATTAATAACAATCGTTCTTTCGACACTGTAATCTTTAGAAATAAAGAAACTTGTGGCTACAAACAGTGTAATTAACACGCCTACTAACACTAAAAGTTTTTTCAATACACTCATCTGAGAATCCAAGTCAAAGTCAGCCGCCCAAATATAACATTTGATTAACATTTGTCACCTACAGATTGGTCTTCCTAGCGCACATATTGACCTTAAACTCTTGGCGAGACACCCAACCATAGCTCTCGACTAAAGGTATCAATAATAAAATTAGCCGTATTTAGTAAAGAATGACTTCAGATGTAAGCGCACCTAACCGACTCGCTGCCCAAAAGATGCGCTAAACGTTATCGAATGAAAAACTTTTTCAGGAACTAGAATATTTTTGAGTCAACACAGTCGATATCGTTTCATTGCGTTTCGCTAAGTGATGAGCAATTGGCTTTGGTTTATGAGATGGGTGTCTTGTTTTATTGGCAAAGGGTACTAGATAAAGTGGATTTAGCACCTCGCTAAGACTCAATGCTGCATTTTTATCTTGGGTGTCTTGGTAAGTATTATTTTTAAGTGGTCAGTACCAATTCAAAATATTTAAGCTTCGATTGGATGTCTTGCTTACGTATTGTTGGGTGTCTTGCTTAAATTTTTCCGTTTTTGACTAAATTTCTTAAAAAGAAAACTGACACGGTCAAACATTAAGGTGGGTGTCTTTGTATGGAGTGCAGTCAAACATTAAAGTGGGTGTCTTTGTATGGAGGGGCTCACTGCCAAAAACAAAATTTTAAATAAATTTACTATTTCATCACAAAGGTTATAAATCACACTGTCATTCTAAAATATCTTGTGTAATATGAAGTTATGTTATTAAAAAGCCCCTCAATCAAGGGGTTCAATGTATAGCGCTATCAATCGCAACACTTCGCTTTCTTTTTATATTTCTATCGATATTCAACTATCGCTTTTTGACAGGAGTTTATAGGAAATGGCAGATCAGAGTTCACGTTACATCAGTAACTTAACACGCGATACTTATGCGCTTATCCTCGCCGGAGGTAAAGGGTCTAGGTTGCACGAACTCACCACTTGGCGTGCTAAGCCAGCACTTTACTTTGGTGGTAAATTTAGAATTATCGACTTCCCCCTTTCGAATTGTGTTAATTCAGGCATAAGGCGAATAGGTGTTGTCACACAATACAAGTCTCACTCTCTCATCCGGCACTTAGTCAGAGGCTGGGGTCACTTCAAGAAAGAGCTTGGTGAATCCGTCGAGATTTTACCCGCCTCTCAGCGTTTCTCAGACAACTGGTACGAAGGCACTGCCGACGCTGTTTTTCAGAATATCGATATAATCCGAGATGAGCTCCCTAAATATGTGATGATACTTTCCGGCGATCACATTTATCGAATGGACTACGGCGACATGCTGGCTAAGCACAAGGAATCGGGTGCTAAAATGACCGTCTCTTGTATGTCAGTACCCGTTGAAGAGGCAGCTGGCGCTTTTGGCGTAATGTCGGTGGACGAAAACTACCGCATTATCGGATTTGAAGAAAAGCCTGCCAACCCTACTCCACTTCCCAATGACCCATCTCGATGCTTGGCCTCAATGGGTAATTACGTGTTTGATACCGAGTTTCTTTTCGAACAGCTACGCGTAGATTCCGAAAACATGGGTTCTCAACGGGATTTTGGGAAGGATATCATTCCATCTATCATCGCTGACCATCCCGTATACGCGTTTCCCTTCGAACAGAGCGGTAGCGACAACGCTTATTGGCGAGACGTAGGTACAATAGACTCTTTCTGGGAGGCCAATATGGAAATGGTCGCACCGGTTCCGCAACTTAATTTGTACGATAGAAAATGGCCAATTTGGACTTATCAGGAACAGCTGCCACCTGCGAAGTTTGTCTGGGAAGACCATGACCGAAGGGGCGAAGCAATTAATTCTGTGGTTTCAGGTGGCTGTATTATTTCTGGTTCCACACTGCGCTCGTCTATTTGCTTTTCTAACGTTAGGGTTCACTCTTACGGCCTCATTGAGGACGCAGTGATCCTTCCCGATGTTGAGATTAAACGTCACTGCAAGCTAAAGAAAGTAATTATCGACCGCGGTTGCGTGATACCAGAAGGCACCACCATTGGATACGACCACGAACAAGACAGAGCTCGTGGTTTCCGCGTATCAGAAAAAGGCGTGGTTCTTGTTACAAGAGAAATGCTTGGACAACCCGTTGGTGGCCTAAGCCCCACTAAAAAGTCTGATTAAAAAGCCATAAACTTGATTTTGGCGCATTAGCGCCAAAATCAAGCTTCTCGCTAACAATTCCAATGTGTAAGGGTTTCTTTGATAAACGCGGCAACCCTTTCTGGGTGTTCTAGAGGGAACATATGCCCGCCGTCCAAAACAACGTGCTCAATATTGTTGTGCTTCATTAGTCGAGCATACATTTCTGGTCTACATACCTTACTTGTACTGCCCGTTGCTAAAATCGCCGGGCATTTTAACTTCCCTTTATACTTGCCAAGATTATGCGGTATATTTCGAAACAGTGATGCCTCAACATCAGCTTTGAAGGTAAGCGATATAGCGTCTCCTTTTTCTGCTGTTACCGACTTCACATAGTCTCTTACACACCGCTTGTCCATATCTCTGAACAAGGCCTTGCCATGAAAATACGTGACCATATCGGTACTTTTTGGCCAACTCGTGTTTCGTGTTTGCGCAAGCTTAGCTGGAGTAAGCTTATTTATCAGAGGCGTATACTTGGCAAATCTAAAAAAATAACTAAGCGGGCCTACCACCAAAGGGGGGTCAAACAAAATGAGCCCTCTAAACAACTCTGGTGCTTCGCAAGCTGCCATGTAAGTGATGACGGCGCCGAATGAGTGGCCTACCCCAAATACACCACGAGGATCTTTGTTTTCTTTTTTTATATGCTTAATGAGCTCTTGAACTTGGTTTCGCCAATTACCGTTAACTGGCAGCTTGGGATCATGGCCAAAACGCTCAACGTGCAAACGATTAAAGTTATCAGGCAGTGCGGAAAACATCGCATTATAACTTCCCGCGGGAAATCCATTTGCATGGGCAAAGTGGAAACTTAAATCAGTCGAAGACACCGAAGACTCCCTCAAATATAAACAAATAAGGGGCTTAAAATCAGCCCCTTAGAAGAAAGTGATGATAATACTACAAGCCCCTTGCTTCTGCCATTTCCCAGTCTTTTACTATTTTAGTGCTCGTCCACAAAAATACAGCAATAGAAATCGCATAGGGTATCACTAGGTAAATAAGTGCTTGCCTAAGCGCTTCTGTTTCGCCCAAAGAAGGAACCAGAGCCTGACTAATAATACCCGTGAGTGTAGGCCCACCACCCAGCGCAATAATGTTGAGAACAAAGAAAAAGAGCGCTGTAGACATTGCCCTTACGTTTAGCGGTGCAAGGGTTTGCGCCATTGCAAAACTAGGGCCCAAGTAAGAGCCACTGGTAAATAGCAGCAGCGCCATTAATGCAACCGACATCCATAAATCTTGCACTTGAAGAGACATGTAGAATGCGGGAACACCAATGATCAACGCAATAGCAGGAAGTAACGCGTACGCTTTTTTATTGTGTTTCCCCCAACGGTCGGCAATATAACCACCTAACCAAACACCAAGGGCATAAGCGGTACCGTTAATAATACCAAACACGATGAGCAGCTGTGTTATATCTAACCCCGCAAAGGCGCGCACATAATAATCAATCACCCATGTTGAGATTGCGTAGTTTCCGAAAGAACCAAATGAGATACCCAGCGCCATTCCCCACCAAGTAGGTATTCTAAGCAAGGTTTTTAGCGACGACTTTACGCTTGGTTTATTGGCTATGTCATCGCTTGGCGCAGATGCTGTTCTGGAGGGCTCTTTCACTGTAAGCTTGAGTAATATAGCAAGGATAACCCCTGGAATGCCCACACTATACATAACGGTACGCCAGTCAGCCGAGCCACCTTGTAAAAAGAAGGCAGAGGCGAAAAATGCCAACATAACGCCAAAGGGAATACCTAACGAATAAATCGCAAGTGCGCCCGCCCTCTTTTCTTTGGGAAACAGGTCTGAAATGATGCTGTGCGAAGGAGGGCTACCACCCGCCTCTCCAATACCCACACCAATTCGTGCAATAGCTAGCTGCATGTAGTTCGCTGCTAAGCCCGATGCAGCGGTAAACCCGCTCCACAATGTGAGTGAGATAGCAATAATATTAACGCGGCTGTAGCGGTCAGCAAGCCATGCAATGGGGATCCCCATTACCGTATAAAGAAGGGCAAAGTAGATACCCTTTAGCCATCCTAATTGGGCATCATCCAAGCCTAAGTCGGCTTTAATGAAGGGAGAGAGGATCCCAATAATCTGTCTATCGATAAAATTAAAAGCGTAGACCAAGGTCAATATGAATAAAACGTAGTTCCGGTAACTTCTAGATACCCCAGCTTCTGCAGCAGGAACACCTTCAACGTGAGTATGGGCCATAACAGTCCTTTTAAGTGACGATATCCCCAGTCTACGCATCAGGTAAAAAAATAGACAACTAATTGTTACTTATTTGTAAACATAACGAGAATTACTAAGTCAGGCTTTCCGTCCGACAGCGCTTAGGGTACGATTATATTCATACAACTCATCAGACCAGACAAGTAAGCATGACAGTAGACGAATTGCTCAATATTCCTCAATTATCACAAACATCTGACAATACATGGCGCGTTGATGGACTCGTCATTCCGAAAACATGGGGGCAAGGCCGCACTGCATTCGGTGGTATTTCTGCAGGCATGCTATACACAGCGGTAAAGCAGCAAGTCACTGATAATCAAGTATTGCGCTCTTTCACCACTAACTTTGTTGGGCCATTGTCACTTGAAGCGCCCTTTTCCATAGAGGTTACGTTGCTTAGAGCGGGTAAAAACGTTTCTCAATTCACCGCGCATGCGACTCAAGAAGGCAAGAGCTGCGTTTTTTCTCAAGCGTGTTTTGGTGTTGCTAGACAGTCTGGCATTCGTGTTGAAAATACTGAGAAACATGACATGCCGCTTCCTACTAAAGCTAAATTTATTCCTCAAATCCCAAAAGTTACGCCTAAGTTTTTGCGTTATTTTGATTTAGCCATAGAGGATGGCGGTATTCCTTTCACCCGCAGAAAAACGAGTCACTACCACGGATTTATGCGTTTTAAACACGCTCCAGAGGCTATTACTGACGCTCACATTATCACCATGATTGATGCGTGGCCGCCAACGCTACTTCAAATGATGAAGCTACCTGCTCCAGCGAGCACGGTGAGCTGGAATTTAGAGTTTATTCATCCTCATAAAGCCGTAAGCCCAACGGACTGGTTTGGGTATAAGGCGCATACTCGACAAGCGGCTGACGGATATGGGCACACTGAAGCGACGATATGGGACAAGGACAATGAAGTAATTGCAATTAGTAGACAAACCGTAGCTGTATTCGACTAACAGCTACGCTTTCCCTTGAAGCGCAATATGCGCTTCAAGTTAATACAACATGAACGCGTTAGGATTAAACAAGGATATAACTGAGATACATTGTAGATTAGTGATATCTAATGCATCTTCCAAATCCTCTCGGTTTAATGAAAGCGCTTCATGCTGTTCTGGTTTTAGATTGTGATAGCTTGGATATATCTCAGGGTTAACATTATCAAGGGCTAAAACGTAAGAAAGCTGTAATATCTTATCTTCAATGCCTTCTGCATTATCATCTCCCTTGTGAATGTTAGCAATGGGGGTATGTATTGAGCTAGGAATGCCCCACTTTTCGATGAGTTTCGCAGACAACTCAGTATAGGTAAAGCCAAGAACACCAAACTGCAACTCAGATGGACTAACACGCGTGTTAAAAGCCTGACATCGTGTCGCTGATTCTGGCAGTAACGAAACCGTTACTAACTCACCAATATTATGCAGTAAACCAGCAACAAAAAGACGTTCCGGCTCGCGTATATTGCGCATGTCGGCAAAGTATTTGGCCAACAGTCCGCACGATACACTCTGTTCCCAGAATTTATCCAAATCAACTAATTGACCGTCGATATCACTAAATGCCTGACTCACGCCATAGGCGAGCGCAAGATCATAAGTGGAACGTGTACCCACGACTTGTATAGCTCGGGTTACCGTATCTATTTTGTTTGGAAACCGATATAACGCAGAGTTTGCAACCCGCAGCAGTTGTGTCGCTAGTGAGGGGTCGAAAGCAATAATATCGCCGATGTCATCGATACTTGAAGCTTCATCATCCATACAAGCTTTTAGCCGGGTAACCGAGTCTGGTAAAACGAAGAGATTTTCCGCCTTCGAAACTAGTTCTTCTAAATTCATTCGTGCACTCTCATTAATGCCGCCCTTCCCAATTTAGCGTTCAAGGCACCTCCATTCGCCTTCTTTGTTAAGGTATAGGCTTAAAAAACGGGTTGGTCAACAACTACGCTCTAGTAAAAAAGTATGATTTCCATAGATATCATTACGTTACTAAAACGCTTTATTTTTCGTAATGTGAGTCCTGTTAGCGCCTAGTTTCAAACTTTGAAAAAAGCCTTTGCCTATTTAGGCGTCGCTATCGGCCGAAATTACACCATTTATTTGTAGTAGCTGACGCGCCATTATTATAACGCGCCGCTCTAAAATCTATACCGATTATTGTAAAACAAAGAAAAACTCAGGGTAATTACCTAAAAGAATTAGATTTTCTTGGGCGTATTGTCTTGAATGATATCAAAAGAGAAAATTGTGCTAGCATGTATGCGTTTAAAATCATGTCGCTTTGACGCCAATTCTAATAAAAGTTAAAAAATCACTATCATGTTAAATGTAGTAATCATTGGTTACGTGTGGCCTGAGCCAAATTCATCAGCAGCGGGCCAGAACATGCAATCGATCATCACCCGCTGTGTATCCTATAACTTCAACGTGTCATTCCTCACTGCTGCATCTGAAAGTGAACATAAGGCAGACTTGTCAACGCTTGGTGTAGATACTTATTCAGTTGCACTGAACTGCAGCTCATTCAACACCTTAATTGAAAAGTTGAAGCCGGACGTGGTTATTTTCGACCGATATATGACGGAAGAACAGTTTTCATGGCGTGTGAGAGAGAGCTGTCCGAATGCAGTGCGTATTTTAAATACAGAAGATATGCATAGCCTTCGTCAAGCTAGACATGACGCCGTTAAGCGATGTGGCGATGCCAAATATGCAGCGTTAAATAGCGAGCTCGCGCAAAGAGAAATAGCGGCCATTTTAAGGAGCGACCTCACTCTGATAATTTCCGAATTTGAGATGGCACTTCTTACCGAACATTATGGCGTACCAAAGTCGCAACTGTATTACCATCCTTTGGTTGTGGGGCCAACACCTTCATACTCGACGACTTTTGAAGAGCGTGCACATTTCATTCATATCGGAAATTTCCGTCATGCTCCAAATTGGGACGCAGTTTTGCATCTTAAGCAAGCGCTCTGGCCCGCTATTAAAAAAGCGCTTCCCGATGCAGAGCTTCACATTTACGGCGCCTACCCTCCTAAAAAAGCGACACAGTTGCATAACGACAAACAAGGTTTCTTAGTCAAAGGTTGGGCAGAAGACGTTACATCGTTAATGGCTAGCGCTAAAGTGCTAATTGCCCCCCTGCGCTTTGGCGCAGGGATAAAAGGAAAACTACTCGACGCAATGCGCTGCTCTACGCCATCGATTACCACATGGGTAGGTGTAGAAGGAATCATTTCTAAAAGCAAAAATGAAAGCACTGAGTGCAGCTCACAGACTGATTTATGGCCGGGTGCCGTGTGTAGCACCGACATCACAAAACCAGAGGTTATTCAAGATTACGTTAATCAGGCCGTGTCGCTGTATACCAACAAAGACGTGTGGGAATTTGCTAGCCTTCAAGCGAAGAAAACACTCGACATATTTAGTGCAAAACAGCCCGACATTTCATTAACGGATAAAATTATAAGCTTAAAAAACGAGATTGACGGACACAGAAAAACTTTGTTTATGCAAAGTCTTCTATGGCATCAGACACTAAATGCCAGTAAGTATATGAGTCAGTGGATAGAAGCTAAAAATAAATAAGCCAGTAAAAGCTCGCTAACTAAAGGCCTTTGAGTTTAGCTATTACTGACTTTATACCATTTCCACGAGACTGACTTAAATAACGTTCGAGCTGGCAGCGCGACAAATATTGTTCATAGTCGAAGGTTTCGCGCTGCTGTTGCGTCAAAGCGTTCGCTTTTTCCAATAACACCGCAAGTACACCCCTAATTACCTTACTCGGAGAGTAGGCCATCACACGTGTTTCGTTCTCCGAGAAAGCAATCCATACTGGGCTTTCGCACCCTTCCACTGCGTTTGTTTCGGTTCGTGCGTCTAGCGGCAATGGCGCTAGCGCTTTTCCCGATAACATCAGTGTTCGCGTAAAATCATCCCACCCTTTTGCATCTGCGAGCGATTGTGCAAGAGGTAACAATGCATCTTCAGAAATCATAAAAAACGAATTAATTACCGTTTAATTCTGCAGCCAAGTCTTCGGCAGTCATCACTAAGTTTTCAACATCGCTTGTGGTTGGAAACATCACAAGCTCCACACCGTTTTTCTCTAAACCGGGCAACCAAGTTTGCGTAAATTCGTCAAGCGCGATATTCACACACTGCCCCTGTATATCGTTCATGCTTACAAACTTTTGCGCTAAGTCCTTATGAGGAAAAACGGGTAATTGCACGTTTTCTCCATCTTCGAACATCACAAACCCTTCGGTGCCTTGCACCAACCAGATTTCATTCGCTTTAGCAATATAGCTGACCACCAGCTCTTGTCGTTCTTCGGCGCTTAGCTTCATCGCCTGCTCGATGACAGCATCACTTAACTTGTCTGCAATAGTTTCTGGGAACACGTGTTTTTACCTATCTTTAAATTTGCCGCAAGTATACCCGCACCATTATTAGGCGCAATGCAATAAACGTGAAAAACTTCCTCACGCTCTACCCTTTACAAAGACACCCATGATATTGTTGTTGTACAAAGACACCCACGATTACCATGTAAGCAAAGCATTCAGTAAAACGTTACATAGAATCGATGATGCATATGCAAGAATAAGAAGAACTTTAGGCCATGCGAAACCTTTTCACTGCTCTTAAGCAAGACACCCAAGCAAACCACACTGCTTTAGAAAACACTTTTCCTTTTTCGATTTATCATCACGAACACCTGTTTAATAAGGCAGCGTATTGCGCGGTACTTGCGATTATGAAGGAGTTTCACCAAACCACCGCTGGTGCAGTAAAGCAAGCGGGAGATGCAGAAGCAAGGCTAGCTCAAATAGCCGCGATGATTGACAGCAATGCGGTGTTAGCCGCGATTAGCAAAGACATCCATGCGCTAGATGCTAACCACACTATTTTGAATGGAATACATGACCCTTCTTACAGAGACACCCACCAAACAAAACCTGATAGTTCTTACGGTACTTTTGCAGCGGATAAAGAGACTAGCTCAGTAAAAAGTGGTCTTGGTGAGCGCACATCTAAAGACACCCATGCTCATTCAAACTTGCTACCTACTTTTCGTTCACCAATAACGTCTGCGATAGCCGCCATTTACGTTTGGCTTGGCTCATCAATGGGGGCAAATATCATTTCAAGACGGTTAAATGCGATGGAGCAAGCCATTCCTACTCATTATTACAAAGCGATGTCTGAGTGTGCTAAATCGTGGGTGTCTTTCAAACAATGTGTCGATGCATTGCTGCCTGAACTTGCTCTGAACAATGAAAACCTTGTCGATAATATCGTGCGAGATGCTAACGCATGGTTCGAATACTTAATTAAATTAGGTATGCAATTTCAGGCTACAAGTGCTTCGAAGAACATGGTAGTTGACACCCTTTAGTGGGCACCTCAGGCCAACGACAACACTCTTTACAGCTCATTTTCAGCGTAAGCTATAAATAAACTTAATCTATACAATCGGCCTATTGCATTAATATACAAAAAATTGAGCATTAAGGGCATCTTCGCTTTCTGGTAAACTTGCTCCAACGTGAAACAACTGACTAATTAAGCATGAAAGTAATTTCTTTTAACATAAATGGTATCCGCGCACGTCTTCACCAGCTACAGGCACTAATAGATGCCCACCAACCAGACATAATCGGCCTACAAGAGATTAAGGTTCATAATGAACAGTTTCCCGTAGACGCTGTTGAAGCTATGGGATATCACGTATATTTTCACGGGCAGAAAAGCCACTACGGCGTCGCTTTTTTGGCAAAAAAAGAGCCACTTTCGGTTTCAATGGGGTTTCCTTCTGACGATGATGAAGCGCAACGTCGTATGATCATATTAAAAACCACTGATGATGCGGGTGACCCCGTTACCATACTAAATGGCTATTTCCCTCAGGGCGAAAACGAAAAACACGAGACGAAATATCCTGCAAAACGTAAGTTCTATAAAGATTTAATGACTTATCTAAACGATAACCACACGCCTGATGAAAACATCATCGTCATGGGTGACGTCAACATTTCTCATACCGACTTAGATATTGGTATTGGCGAAGATAATCGCAAACGATGGTTAAGAACAGGTAAATGTAGTTTTTTACCAGAAGAGCGTGAATGGTTGAACACCGTGATGAGTTGGGGCTTTGAAGATAGTTTTCGCTCACTAAATCCAGAAACCAATGATAAGTTTTCATGGTTTGACTACCGTTCAAAAGGGTTCGACGACAACCGAGGCCTTCGAATCGATCTTATATTGGCCACAAAATCCTTACATGCAAATCTCGGTGACGCTGGGATTGATTACGAACTTAGAGGTATTGAAAAGCCCTCTGATCACGCTCCTATCTGGGCTGACTACAAAAGTTAGGTACGGAAAAAACGCGTGAAAGCCACAGCCAAGGAGTAAACGTGAGTACACTACAAGTCTTAGCTTTTATAGCTTATGGCGCGTTTTTGTTGGGCGCTATCAAACAGATCGACTTGGCTCACTTTGCCAAAAATAAAAATCAGCAACACCTTATTTTTGGCACTGCCGCTTCTTTATTCGTGCTGTGGCTCTTTAAAGCTGGTATTTATGAAGGCTTGGATGTCCATTTTCTGGGCCTTTCTGTACTTACCCTTATGCTTGGTTTTAGAAACGCGATTATCGCGTCTTTTATCGCTTTGCTCGGTGCCCATACCATCGGATATGGCGCGTGGGAGAACTTTGGGGTCAACGCGCTGCTCGGTACAATTCTTCCCATAGGCATCACCTACCTCTTCTATATGCTGTCTTTTCATCGCATACCGCGACAGCTCTTTGTTTATATATTCGTCTGCGCTTTCTTCCCCGCAGCACTTTCAATAGCGTTGAAGACGCTTGCTCTAGGTACTTTTTATTACGCTGAGGGCGTCTACTCTTGGGATATTGTCTTCGACAATTATATTTTGCTTGTGCCTCTTTTGGTTTTTCCAGAAGCATTACTAAACGGTATGGCAATAACTATACTGGTGATTTATCAACCAACCTGGGTTTATACTTTCCACGATAAATTCTATCTTGATAACTAGAGCGAGTTCGCCTAACCAATTCGACTAATAGTTAATAAAGCTTTTCTAATTTTCATCTATTCTTAGATTTGAAAGAAAAAGGTAGGTAAGAATGCAGATAGAAACGGTTGAAATTGAATGTGCTGATACGGCAGAGTTGGGTACCCGCGTATCTGCAGTATTTGAAAATAAATCGCCATCGTTGGTTATTGGCTACGGAAATTCCCAGCTACCTTTTGCAGAAATACAAGCGTCGCTCTCTCCTTATCAATTTCCTTTTCTTGTATCTAGTTCTTGCTTGGGTTCCCTTCTCTGCGACAGTCAAACGGTTAAAGCGACTTGCGATCTGGCTTTTTTCTGCGTGTTTGATGATGAAGGCGCTTACGGCGTAGGCAGTGCAAATGTAGTTGATAACGGCCCCTTTCAGGCTGGCGCAAACGCACTGATTAATGCTCTTAAAAACTCAGGTCGACCCTATGAAAGTCCCGCTTTGATTTGGTGTGCGCTTCCTCCTGGCGAAGAAGAGAGAATACTGGAAGGTTTTGCCAGCGTTGTGGGGGAAAATGTGCCAATTTTTGGCGGTTCCATGGCCGACAATACCGTACAAGGTAATTGGAATACCGTGACATCAGACGCGATAGGCCCACAAACTCTTGCCGTTGTGGCTATGTACCCCTCCACCCCATTGGGTCTTAGCTATAGCTCAGGCTATAAACCTACAGATAAAGAATTTTCCGTCTCGAAAGCTCACGGAAGGCAGCTCGTTGAACTCGATGGTGTTCCAGCCAGCTATGCATATAACCACGCAACCAATAACCTAATTGAAAAACAACTTAATGGCGGGCAGATTCTCGGGCTTACATCGTCAGCTCCGCTAGGTCGCCCGGTTGAGTTAGAAGATGGAGCGATAAATTATCTTTTGTGTCACCCCGATTCGGTAAATGAAAACGGCGCGCTTAATGTATTTTCCGAGGTGAAAGAGAACGACAGCTTAGTGTTGATGGAAGGGAGTATTGCAAGTCTTACGTCTCGTGCTCAACGTGTTATCAATAATGCCATTATGCTATTGCCCGAAAACAGAAAGCCCGTGGGAGTGCTTATGATCTATTGCGCGGGATGCCGTCTTATGGTGGGAGATGAAATCAAACAGATGCTTTCCTCGCTGCAAAAAGAGTTTGCTTCGCTGCCAATATGTGGCCCTTTTACCTTCGGTGAGCAAGGGCGCTTTCTAGATGGCAAGAATAGACACGGTAACCTTATGATATCAGCTATAGTATTTTCTCAATGAATAGAGATTACGAAAATGTTCTAGAAGACCTTGCTCTTGTTTATAGGCTAAAGCAGCAGGCTGAAGCGCACAAAAAAGAAACCGACGCCTTACTTGAAGGCACTCATGCTTTGCTAACGGCTGAAAATGAACAAGACCTTTACATGAAAATGTTTGAGGTATTTAAAGGGCTCTATAATTACGAAGTGTGCTTTGTGCTTGAAAACGATGGACCAAAGCGGATGAGATGTATTAACAGCACTCACAGCCCGCTGCTAAACACCATCTGGAACATAGACGACACTCTTTCTCGCGCAGTTAAAAGTACACCAATTGCATTATTTAATATTAGGCAGCAGCCTACGTGGCAAGAACATATCACCCTTTTCGACTCCCCCGTTACCTCAGTGCTTTACTGCCCGTTTAAAGTACATCAACAGCAAGCTGTTATTGTATTTTGTCATCAGTCATTGGGGTATTACACGCAAGAATATGTAGAGATGGCTAACCGCTATCGCACCTTTACAGAACAAATTGCCATGGGCATGCAAGCTAAAATGATGGCGCTGGAAACCGTTAGGCTAAAAGAGGAAAAAGCGCAGGTTGAAAAAAGCTTAATTGATTCTGAAAAAATGGCCTCACTAGGCCTTTTAGCTGCGGGTGTCGCCCATGAAATCAACAACCCTATAGCCTTTATCAATAGCAACATTCACTTTTTGAAAAATATAATCCCGGCTTTACTCGATATGCAAGGTATTGTGGAAAATCTAGCCAAAAGCGAAAGCGAGGAAGAGCGAGCCCAGCTAAAAAACGACGCCATAGCTTGGCAGGCGCAACATAAACTAGAGTCGTTAGTAGATGAAATTAACGATATTTGTAACGAGTCTGAAGATGGATTAAACCGAGTAACGGATATCATAACCAGTTTACGTTCGTTCTCCCATGATGCCGACATCCCTGATGACGAGACTATTGACGTTAACGATTGTGTAAACCACGCGCTGAGGCTGGTAAACAGTGAACTCAAACATAGAATAAAAATCCACCAAGAATTGGGGGATGCCTTACCCATCCAAGGAAAAACTGGCAAGTTAAACCAAGTACTCGTGAACCTTTTCGTAAATGCTGCGCAGGCGATGGAAGAAGGAGATTCGCTTACTATCAAGTCGTTTAACGAGACTAAAAGTCAAAGCGTAGTGATTACCGTAGCAGACACGGGATGTGGCATAGAACAGCACGCACTTCAAAAAATGTTTGAGCCTTTTTATACGACCAAACCCATTGGCAAAGGGACTGGGTTAGGGCTTTATATTTCATTTTCTATCGTAGAAGCAATGGGAGGAACCATCAGCGTTGACAGCGAGGTGAACGTTGGTACTACCTTTACCCTTTCCTTCCCAGCCGTGAATGAACATAAAAAAACCGCACAAACGTGCGGTTCTAATACATTAAGCGAGAAAACTTAACTCTTTAAGACTTTTTATCAAACAAAATGTCCATAACATCAGAAAGTTCGCCTTTCCCTTCGCGGATTTCTTCTTCCGTTAGCCCTGCAATTTCATGTGGAAACACAAGCCACTCGTCACTTTCGTTAACGTAGTAGTCAGGTACGATATCAGTGGTGTTGTTTTGAGGCTTGTACCAAGGGCATGCAATACGAATGTCTTTAGGCATGTTCAAACGCATAAGCTTGTTAATTTGGTTAATTAGCGCATCAACGCTTCGGCCTGAATCGAAAACATCGTCAACAATCAATAGTTTGTCGTCTGCGTTCGCGTTTTCTACCAAATAGTGCAAACCGTGAACACGAATTTCTTTCGATTGCTTGTTGATACCGTAGTAAGACGATGTACGTACAGCAATATGGTCGGTCGACGTGTTCTTAAACTCAAAGAATTCTTGAACCGCGATACCGATTGGAGCACCACCACGCCAAATACCAATAATAAAGTCAGGGCGGAAGCCGTCTTCATACACCTTTGCCGCTAAGCGAAAGGAATCCTGTAGAAGCGATTGCGAGGTGATAAAATTCTTGTTCATGACGTCTCACTGGGCAAAATTTAAAAGACCGCGAGTATAGTGAATTTCGCACTAATTTGCACGGCTAATTCAAGGAATTATTCGTTTTGAAGCGCCTGTGAGGGCGCAATTTTCATCGCCTTTCGCGCTGGATATATACTGGCTAGCACACAAAGCAGCAAAGAGAGCAACGTAATACTCACTATTTGTATTCCATCCATTTCTACAGGCAAGCCTCTACCATCTGCAGCTAACGCCAACGGCGAGCCAATCAAATCCAAGAAGTTATTCAACTGTAAGGTGACGACGATGCCAACAATAAGGCCTATACCCGCACCTTTTACGCCGTTAAATAGCCCGTTAAGCACAAAGATCCACATAATGGTTCTAGGCAGCATCCCCTGCGTTTGAAGCACTGCAATATCTCCCTTCTTTTCGGTTACCACCATCACCAAAGCAGAAACAATATTAAATGCAGCCACGGCGATGATGAGTAACAGCATGAGTGTCATCATGTTCTTCTCCATCTTAACTGCATCAAATAGCGGGCCTTGTCGTTCACGCCAGGTTTTAACGTTGCTTGCAGAGACACCCATCGTATCAGTGAGATAGTTCACAACCGACAGGTAATTAAATGCATCATTTAGAAAGAGGCGAAGTGACTGTCCATTTCCTTTAGGATCGCGCATTAAACGGTTCACGTCGGTCAGGTTCATATACATCACCTTATCGTCCATTTGCGACCCCATATCGAAGACACCCACTACAGTAACAAGTCGCTGACTGGGCATGCGACCGAAAGGCGTATAAACACTCGCCCCGGCCACCATAACACGTAATCTATCACCCACTCTCACATCCAATCTGATAGCAAGCGCACGACCAATTATTGCGGCAAAACTACCTTCCTTTAAGTCGTCAAATCGCCCTTGCTCCATATGGCTTGCAACCAAGGTATGCTCCAGCATCACCCCAGGTTCCACACCGTGTACTTGCACACCTCTCAGTTCAGAGCGAGATTGCACAACGGCTTCCGCTTCTCGATAAGCCATGCTGGCAACAACACTATCGATGGGTGTCTTGCTAATTTCATCTAAAGTAACGTACTGCTGTTGTGGCACGTTTTTATTGGGTGTCTCGCTACGACTTCCCGTATTAAACGTGGGTGTCTCATTAATTTTCGCTGTTGCGGTGGATGTCTGTGCAACTTCATTATTTGAGGTGGGTGTCTTTGTAACTTCAAGAGAGTTGCTGACGTCTGAACTGTTTTGCGTGGGTGTCTTGCTAAGTTCGCTCACATTTTCATTGGGTGTCTCGTTAAGACTTCCCGTATTTAACGTGGGTGTCTGGTTAATTTTCGCTGTTGCGGTGGGTGTCTTTGCAACTTTAAGAGAGTTGCTGACGTCTGAACTATTTTGCGTGGGTGTCTTCGTAATTTCGATATGGGGCACTATGCCTAAAATGCGTTGTTTCAATTGCCCTTCTAAGCCGTTCATTACCGATACTACAATGATAAGGGCCATCAGCCCCAGCGCGATGCCGGCTACCGAAAATCGATTTATAAAAGAGACAAAACTGGTTTGGCTTTGTTTGCTAGATTTGGCATAACGATAGGCAATGAATGCAGAAAGAGGATAAAACATAGCGCCTTGCTTTTCAGTAATACGGTAATCTGCCCCACGTTTGGCTATGCTTAACGAATGAAAAATTCAGATAAGTAGCCCAAAGGCGAGATGACGGGCTAAGCCCAAAATAGTAAAGTGGCTATACTACGTGTAAGCTACTGGCTGTACAAGAATTAGTGGCAGAGGAATGATGTGAGCGAACTAAGCCTAGAACAAAAACAAGCCCAATTCGATGAATACTTCTCAATAGCGCATTGTATTAATGCAAACGTGCGTCCTTTAGGTATGGATGAAACCGTACCCAATGAGGATGCACTGGAAGACTCGATGCCGTATGCCTTTCGTATTGCTAGCGAAATGGCGGCATTGGAAGCCCAAGCAATTCGACCGCTTCGAAATCTTGGCGATCATGCTGAAACCTTGGCTGAATACCTAAATCATCAATCAAGAAAAATTGATTTGATGATGTCATTTGTCCTGCACCAGCAAGATGAGCCAGAGCACCGCTTTAAAACGGTAAAATTAGGTGGTGGCGGTGTGATAATCGACTCCAAAGAGGCATTGGACGTAGGTACTAAAGCTGAACTTAAGCTTTTCCTAGATGCCGAAGCCGCAGCTATTTTTTGTTATGGCGAAGTTATTACTTGCGAGCAGGTTGTAGATAGCTACCATATTGCTTTCATTTTTAATTCGATACGAGAGCAAGATCAGGAGCTTTTGGTTCGAGCAAGTTTACACATTCAAACCCAACAGCTAAGAAAACGGTCGAAAGAAAGAAAAGCGGGATCCTAAAAGGCCCTCGCATCAGTATATAAGCCGTAAAATCAAACTTGCATGTAAAAAAACAGGACGTCATGACTGCCACTTTATTATCGCTACCATTACCTGCGCCTAAAAAAGAAGCCTCATCACAAGATCACAAACACTGGGGCCAGCTTCAAGGCAGCAGTGCTGCGCTATGCATCAGCCAAGCACTTAGCCAATACAAAGGCCCTATAGTTCTGATTACCGCCGACACGCCCTCGGCCATGAAGCTTGAAAAAGAAATTGCGTTTTTCCTAAGCGACGATACAAAAAATACGCCTATTACGCTGTTCCCTGATTGGGAAACGCTGCCTTATGATTCATTTTCTCCTCATCAGGATATTGTATCGCAGCGTCTTGAAACTCTGTTTCGCTTTACGCAACAAGTAGACGGTATCTTCATCGTTCCCGTTAATACCCTCATGCAGCGCCTTGCGCCAACTGATTATTTAGCTAAATACTTACTTATGCTAAATAAAGGACAAACGCTAGACAGAGACCAGTTCAGACGAAACTTAGAGCAAGCAGGCTACTTACACGTAAGCCAAGTAATGAGCCACAGCGAATTCTCGGTGCGCGGCAGTATCATCGACTTGTTCCCTATGGGAAGTGACCAGCCGTTTCGTATCGATTTGTTCGACGACGAAATTGATTCTATTCGTTATTTCGATACCGAAACTCAGCGCTCTGGCGAAGCGGTCAACGAGATTCGCTTGTTACCCGCGCGCGAATTTCCAACAGACAAAGACGCCATCACTCTTTTTCGTCAGCAGTTTCTGAAAAAATTCGATGCTAATAACGCCTCTGAAAGCGTATTTTCGCAGGTAAGCAAAGGCACAATGCCAAGTGGTGTAGAGTATTACCTTCCCCTATTCTTTGAAAAAACGGCAACATTATTTGACTACCTTCACCCTAAGAGTTTGCTTTTACTCCACGGTGACGTACAAGACGCCAGCGAATTTTTCTGGGCCGATGTGCAAGAGCGCTACGAGCAATACCGTTACAATTTAGCGCGCCCTTTACTTGCTCCTGATGAGCTATTCCTGCCTATTAACGAGTTATTCGGTGCCATTAAGCAATGGCCTCGCGCCTCGCTATCAAGCCAAGTGCTAGAAGAAAAATCAGGCACCACCAACCTGCAGTGCGCAAAACTCGATGACATTGCAATCAATTCGCAGAAAAAAGTCCCTGCTGAACAACTCATTAAAACCGTTAATCACGCTACCGACAACGGGGCGAAAGTACTGTTTTGTGCCGAAACTCAAGGTCGTCGAGAAGGGCTCCTTACCGTGCTGGCCAAAGCCGGCATAAAGCCAAAGATTGTCGATAGCTTCAGTGATTTTATTGAAAGCCACGACAGTATTGGTATTACGGTTGGTATGGTTGATAACAGCTTTCGCTGGCAGACATCTGAAGGTGAGCTGCTGTTTATTACCGAAACCGAACTACTCGGACAGAAAGTAAGTCAGCGACGCCTTCGTGATAAGCGTTCCGCCACTGATGAAAGTGCTATTATCCGCAACCTAGCCGAGCTTTCTATCGGTCAGCCTGTGGTGCACCTCGACCACGGTGTTGGGCGCTATTTAGGGCTTCAAACCTTGGATGCGGGCGGCGTTACCACCGAGTACTTATGCATTGAATACGCCAAGCAATCAAAATTATACGTCCCCGTTGCGTCGCTACACCTTATCTCTCGCTATACCGGCGGCGATGCCGATAGCGCCCCTGTTAGCTCGTTAGGTTCCGACGCATGGACAAAAGCAAAGCAAAAGGCAGCTGAGAAAGTTAGAGACGTAGCAGCAGAACTGCTAGATGTGTACGCCCGTCGCGCTGCAAAACCAGGCTTTGCTTACAACATAAACTGGGATGACTACCAAGCCTTTTCAGACAGCTTTCCGTTTGAAGAAACGCCCGACCAAGCGCAAGCGATTGCTGCGGTTATGCACGACATGGGCAGTCCATCAGCGATGGACCGTTTGGTGTGCGGTGATGTTGGCTTTGGTAAAACCGAGGTTGCCATGCGAGCCGCTTTCCTTGCTGCAAATGCCGGCAAACAGGTTGCAATATTAGTACCTACCACCTTGCTTGCGCAGCAGCATTACGAGAACTTTAAAGATCGCTTCGCCGCATGGCCTTTTGAAATTGAAGTAATGAGCCGCTTTGTAAGCGGTAAAGCGCAGAAGTCGGTGGTAGAACGCATCGGTGAAGGTAAAGTCGACATCGTTGTAGGCACACATAAACTGCTGTCCAGCGATATAAAATACAAGGATTTAGGCCTTGTTATTATTGACGAAGAGCACCGATTTGGCGTGCGTCAAAAAGAGAAACTTAAGTCCCTTCGCGCCGATGTAGATATTCTTACGCTAACCGCCACGCCTATTCCACGTACGCTGAACATGGCGCTGTCTGGCATGCGCGATTTATCTATTATCGCTACCGCACCGGCCCGTCGCCTTTCTATTAAAACCTTTGTACAACAGCGCAACAAGGCGGTAATCCGCGAGGCAATAATGCGTGAAATACTGCGCGGCGGTCAGGTTTATTTCCTTCATAACGAAGTGGAAAGTATTGCACGAACTGTGGAAGAAATTGCAGAGATTGTGCCTGAAGCGCGTATTGCAATGGGCCACGGTCAAATGCGCGAGCGCGATCTAGAAGCGGTGATGAGCGATTTCTACCATCAGCGTTACAACGTATTGGTGTGTACCACCATTATTGAAACGGGTATTGACGTACCAAGCGCTAACACCATTATCATGGATAGAGCCGACCATTTAGGTCTGGCACAGCTACACCAATTGCGTGGTCGTGTTGGACGCTCTCACCACCAAGCCTACGCCTATTTGTTAACGCCACATCCAAAGCGAATGACAAAAGATGCCGTTAAGCGCTTAGAAGCCATATCTCAGCTAGAAGACTTAGGTGCAGGTTTTGCCCTCGCCACACACGATTTAGAGATACGAGGCGCCGGCGAGTTGTTAGGAGACGATCAGTCCGGTCAGATAGCAAGCATTGGATTTAGCCTGTATATGGATATGCTAGACAAAGCCGTTAACGCGCTGAAAGATGGCAGAGAGCCATCGCTAGAAGACGCCACATCGGGCCATACCGAGGTAGAGCTGCGTATTCCGGCACTGCTGCCTGAGGATTATATTGCCGACGTAAATACGCGCCTTTCGCTTTATAAGCGCCTGGCAAGCTGCACAACGCAAGACGACATTGATGAATTTCAAGTAGAGTGCATTGACCGCTTCGGCTTATTGCCGGAACCGGCTAAAAACTTAATTGAAGTGGCTGAAATTAAAATAAAAGCACACGCACTAGGCATTCTAAAAGTAGACTTGTCGGCACAAGGCGGTACCATAGAGTTTAAAGAAACCACTAAGGTCAACCCTGGCTATATCATTAGCCTTGTTCAAACCAAACCAAACACGTTCAAGTTTGAAGGTAGCCAAAAGCTTCGCTTGGTGAAGAAGACCGAAACAGCTAAAGAGCGCCTCGCGTTTATTAGCGATATTATTGCCGATTTTGCAAAGGAGTCGCGATAACATGAAGTTATCCCGCTGGTGCCCGTTAGTCGCATCCATAAGCGCCGTTTTCTTAAATACTGTGTCAACCACAGCCCTTGCCAACGACGATTGGTGGTTTGATGTGGAAGTCATTGCATTTAAGCGTAATGTCGCGCTTACCGAGTTGGAAGAACAATTTTCGCTTGCAGATAATTTATCGGCGCCGCGGGCTCAAGCAGACCTTATCAGCGAGATTATCGCACCAGATATTAGTTATTTAAAACAGGGCTTATCCGTTTGCGGTGCCAACAACAGCATAAAATGGCCAGATGATACCCTGTTTGCCGTTCCATCAAGCGATGTAGATTTTTTATCGCTGCCTAAATCACTTGCGCCACAAGAGATTGATTGGCAACAGAATCCGCGCCAACAAGAATCTTATTCTGCGCCATCAGATAAAGAAATCGATGGGTTCAGTGATACTGATGCATTGGCTAGTGAGGCGACGGAAAACCGCGTTATCGAAGATGCCACCCTAGCCCCCGATGCCCAGACCATTGCTGGTTATTGGACGTCGTTTTTTGGGGTTAAGCGTGCAACGCCAATTAGCGTTCCCGCTTTTAAATACTGCGAAGAAGATAAGCCTTGGCTTAGCGCTGAAATTACTACAGCAATTGTTGCATCTGCGGCCTCGAATATGGGTAAGAACGATAATGCGGCTTTACCCTCTGCTGCCAGCAGTACGCTGCAACCCGCTATAGTCTGGAAAGTAAATAAACCTGATAACCGCATGCCTGCCCCCGCTAGCCTGCCTATCATAATAGAAGGTCACGACTGGCCGCTGGCATCAAAAGCACACTTGCTCACCAGTAACGAGCAGGCTTTGTCGTCGATTTCGCGCCAAATTCGCTCCAGTCGCGATTTAGAACGTTTATTTCACGCCACATGGCGTCAGCCTGTGATGTTTGGTAAAAACAAGGCGTTTGACGTACGTGTTTACGGCGGTCAAAACTATGCACAGCAGTTTAATCTTGATGGCGAAATGCGCGCGCAAACGCAAAGCGCGTTATTACGCGAGGGGGCAAACCAACCTTCAATGCAGTTAGCGTCAAATGAGGAAGCCCCTCTTGATAGCGACACCAGTATCGGCGGCGAAAGCCAAGCATTGATTCCATACAGTGCAGAAGAAGCCGCTAATACTAGAAGTGTTCGACGTTTAGCGAACGATGACACGCAGGTGCAGAAACCTAGCAATTCGGAATTGCTCGCCGTTTCAGATATTTTTACAGATCTCGAAATGCGCCTAGCGAATCCATCTCCTATCTCCTTTGACGATTTCAAAGCACTAGATACGCCACTCATTGTAGAGCAAGACGAAGATGGTGTAAGCGATGTAGCGTTCAGAACGCCCATCTGGGAAATAGACGGCACAATAAAAGTTTTTCTTAAATACATTAATCGGGTGCCTTATCTTCACGTAGACAGTGAGATGTATTATCGACAGCCTGTACCTATGCATTACTTTAGCAACGAATTTGGCGATGAATTTAGCAACGAAGATGCCAGCACTACTAACATTAGCAATGAAAAAGGCAGCGCGGCTACTTATTCTGAAGGCCAAGCGTATAAGCTGGTGTCGGTACCTCTGATTGAACAACGGCGGATAATAAGCACCCAACTGCATTATTTTGACCACCCGTTATTTGGGTTTGTAGTGCAAGTAAGACGTTACAACCGCCCGTCTACAAACGAATAATTCTTTAAACGTGCCGCTAACCTAAGGTTACGGATTAAGTATGGGGTTGAGCAAAGCGTTTGATTGCGGCTCTGCCCCCTTGTTTCAAATTCAGGTTTATATTCAAGGGCTTTATGAAAATTTACACTCGCACTGGCGATAAAGGCAGTACGCAAATATACGCAGACAAGGCTGTTCGTGTAGATAAAGACGATTTAGTAGTGAAAAGCTATGGGGATATGGACGAGTTAAACAGTCAAATCGGCCTCTTAGCAGCGCACGTTGCAACGAAACACCAGCCGATGCTACATGATATTCAGCGCAATCTTTTTCAGGCAGGGTTTGCCATCTCAGCAAGTTCAACATTGGCGCAGGATGACATCGAAAATCTTGAAAAGCTTATTGATAACATTACCGGCCAAATGCCGCCCAATACATCGTTCGTTTTACCAGGTGGTTGCAAGTCAGCGGCACAAGCTCATGTATGCCGAGCAGTTTGCCGTCGTGCCGAACGCTCAGTTATCAGCCTTTCAAAGCACTATGACGTGCCTGAAGTTGTTCACGCGTACCTAAACCGCCTGAGCGACTTTTTGTTTACCTTCGCACGCTTTTTGAATATTGAAGCCGGCGTAGACGAAGTAGCGGTGTAAATCGCGATATTCGTTTTTACAAAATTCGTATCCAAGCTTTTATCTAAGCTTTTATGTGAGCTTTTATGTGAGCTTTTATACGAATTTTTAGATGAGCTTTTATATAAACGTCCATTGAATTAAAGATAAAAGCACCGGTGTAAAGGTGCTTTCTCACTACCTTCTTATTACCTGTTTTAACGCTCGCTCAGGCGCTTGACCAAATCTACTGCGCTTTCGTATTTATCTTGAAGCCCTGCAGGCAGCACGCGTCCGTATAAAGCCATAACCCGCTCTTGCTTTAACTCATCATCACGACTTGGGCTAGCGTAGCGAGACTCGATACCATCAAGAATGCTCTCAGCGCCTTTAGGGTTGTTGCATGCCAGCACCATGTCACAGCCAGCCTCTAGTGCAGCTTCAGCGCGCTCCACGTAACTACCCGCCACACTGGCACCATGCATGGATAAATCATCAGAAAAAATAGCGCCCTGAAAGCCAATATCGCCCTTAAGAATAGATTGCAGCCATGTTGACGAAAAACCAGCTGGCTTGTCGCACACCTGATTGTAAATCACGTGTGCTGGCATCACGCCCTCCAACATTTTGCGTTCAATTAAGCGTTGAAACACCACCATATCGGTAGTTCGAATCTCTTCAAAATCGCGTTCGTCCACCGGCAGTGCAATATGGGAATCTGGCGCAACGCTACCATGACCCGGGAAGTGCTTACCAATTGCAGGCATGTTTACCGCTTTAAGACCTTGAATTAAATGGGTAGCAAGACGAATAACGTCATTTGCGTTATCCGCAAACGCTCTATCACCGATAACCTGTGACACGCCGTTAATGTCAAGCACAGGCGCAAAACTGAAATCAATATCGAGGGTTTTAAGTTCGTAAGCTAACGCAAGTCCGCAAGCTTTTGCATAGGCAGCGCTTTCATCTTGATGCTCAGACTGGCGTAAAATCTCGCCCATGGCCGGAATAGCGGTAAAGCCTTCACGAAAGCGCTGAACTCTTCCGCCTTCATGGTCAACAGCAATCAACACAGGAGTTTTCGCATAGCGCCTTATATCTTGAACAAGTGCCGATAACTGGCGCTTATCATGATAATTGCGACTAAATAAAATGACGCCGCCCACCACAGGGTGTGCCAGCTTTTCCTTTTCTTCAGGCAAGAGTTCTTCGGCCTGACAATCCAACATTAACGGGCCCACATCACCACCTTTACATATGTCATAAAACATCACTTTAATTTTTCAGGTTCTGTGGTTAGGATAGAGAAAAACTAGGAGTTTTACACGTGATTAATTGGATCAAGTGGTTGGTTTTAGGTGTTTTTACCCTACTTTCTCTGGCCGCTATTGCGGTTTATATTTCACTACGGTTAAGTCTTCCCGCACTTGATGGCAATAGCGCGACTTATCACGTGGTTGCTCCTACAGAATTAAGCCGCGATAGCCTTGGTCAGGCCGTTATAAATGCTAACGATATTTTTGATGCCGCCTACGCCCTTGGTTTTGCTCATGCGCAAGACCGGTTCTTCCAGATGGATCTTCAGCGTCGCGCTGCATCAGGCAATTTGTCTCAATGGGTAGGAGAAATAGCCCTAGATATCGACAAAAAAGCGCGCTTTCATCAGTTCGAGCAACGGGCAAAGGTCGTATTTGAAAATCTACCGGCAAGACAGCAGGACTTACTTGTTCGTTACGCACACGGCGTAAACGAAGGGCTATCGGAGTTCACTTTACCCCCGTTCGAATATTTGGCAGCAGGCGTTGAAATTAAGCAGTGGCAACCTACCGATAGCATATTGGTTATCTATAGCATGTACCTCGATTTACAGGGTAGCCAGGTAGAGTTTGACCTTGCCAGAGAAGCCCTGCTCAATACCTTTGGTGAAGAGGTTTATAATTTCATTACGCAGCCCAGCAATTACCAAGCAGCGTTAGATGCTAGTGAAATTCCCCTGCTCGAGGCTGCGGCCCCTTCCTATCCGGCTATTTTTCGCTCTCCCACTGATACCATGGGCACTAGTAGTAAAAGCAACACTAGCCAACAAAGCCAAGCAAAAGAAGGTATGACACCAGAGATTTCTCAAAGCCCAACTACCATAAATACTGCGATTGCCAGAGCCCAATACAATGGCACCGAACTGCCCGATATCGGTAGCAACAACTGGGCAGTCACGGGGGCGTATACCGCAACTGGCGCCGGCCTTTTGGCTAACGATATGCACTTGGGCCTTCGAGTACCCATCATTTGGTATCGCGCACAGCTTAATTACCAAGAGTCAGGGAGCGATGTTCAGGTTACCGGTGTATCGCTACCCGGGCTTCCTGGAATTGTTGTAGGAACCAACGGTCATATTGCGTGGGGCTTTACTAATGCCAACTTAGACAATGTGGATTGGGTTGAGTTAGACGAAGGCACCACAACGAAAACCATCACAGAACGAATTCCCCTTCCTGACGGCGAACATGAATTTACGCTACAAATCAGTGATTTTGGCCCCGTAAGAGAAGTAGACGGAAAACGTTACGCGCTAAATTGGGTAGCACATCACCCGTTTGCGGCCAACTTAAGCATTGTGAACTTCGGTACCGCCAAAACCGTTGAAGCTGCCATGAAAGTAGCCAAGCGTATTGCCATACCAACTCAAAACCTCGTGATTGTAGATGAAAATGGCAGTGCCTCATGGCAGCCAGGGGGCGCAGTTATGGCAAGAGAACAAGCCTCATTTACAGCAATAAGCGAGGCCTCTGCAAACACTTCCCCTGCACAAGCGGCGAATTTACCTCAGGTTATCAACCCTGATATGGGGCGAATATGGACAGCAAACGCACGAGTGATATCAAGCGAAGATTTTAAAACATGGGGCGACGGCGGCTATGCGCTCGGTGCGCGCGGTCAACAAATAAGAGACCGACTGTTTGAAAAAGACACGTTCAGTGAAACCGACTTCTACGCTATTCAACTTGATAACCACGCTCGCTTTCTTATTCCATGGCAACATCTGTTATATGGTTTGCTCAACATGAAAGATGTGGAGTTTAAGCCAGACCTTGCTTATTTAAACACATGGAAAGAATGTGCCTGCGAAGACTCTGTCGGCTA
The DNA here is from genome assembly GCF_009811475.1 of Alteromonas sp. KUL150. NCBI lineage: Bacteria > Pseudomonadati > Pseudomonadota > Gammaproteobacteria > Alteromonadales > Alteromonadaceae > Alteromonas > Alteromonas sp. KUL150. Next base: position 67,001 of record NZ_BLIJ01000003.1, on the reverse strand, counting down.
TACGTTGGTTAAACATTTCAGGCAAGAGGTAATACAAACCTTATTCGGCGACATACTCTCAAAACTAGATGAGCAGGGTGTAAACAGCCGTACTCTGCTGCGGGGCATCGAACCCGCAACGTGGCAGCTTATTTATAGCCAACCCGACTCTTGGCTGCCTGCCGACACTGAAAGCTTCGACGAGTTACTGGTAGACGCTTACAGGCGCGCTAAACACAAACTGCTCGATAAATACTCGCCTGTAGAAGCTGACATGGAAACACTAGCATGGGGCAAGATTAACGCCCTTTCAGTTGAGCACCCTTTTGCTAAACAAATTCCCTTGGTAGGAAACTTGTTAAATATGGAAAAAGTTGAAGGTTTCGGCGATACCTATATGCCTGCTGTTCAGGCACCTAGCTTTGGCGCATCTGAACGCTTTTTTGTGAGCCCAGGGCATTTAGACGATGCCATCCTAACCTTACCTGGTGGGCAGAGCGGACATCCACTGTCAGATTTTTTTACAGCAGGTTTTAACGACTATGCCACCCATGCGGCAACGCCTTTGTTACCTAGCGAACCTATTCACCACCGCACTTTTTATAGAAAAGAAACTGAATGACACCTGCAATCACACTGCTTACCAAAAAGCGTATAACCCATAAGGTATTAAAGTATGACCACGATGCAAACGCAGCATCATACGGATTAGAAGCAGTTGAAAAGCTAAACTTAGACGCGGATACCGTATTTAAAACCTTAGTGGTGAGTACAGATACCAACAAACTAGCGGTTGCCGTAGTACCCGTTAACACCAAGCTAAGCGAAAAGAAAATGGCGAAAGCATTAGGTGTAAAAAAGGTAGAAATGGCCCAAGCAAACGCGGTAGTGGTTGCCACGGGGTACGTGCTAGGTGGGGTTAGCCCGTTGGGGCAGAAAAAGCGGTTAGCCTGCGTAATTCACAAAAGCGCTGAAAGCCTTGCTACTATGCACGTTAGTGCGGGAAAACGAGGGTTAGAAGTGGCGCTTTCCCCTACTGACCTAGCAGCACTTACCGGTGCTCAATTTGCAGATATCTCGGTAGCTTAAGATAGCGTAATGCTTAGCTATTTACTCGCTTGCGCTAGCCACTGCTTGCGTGCTTCTTCAAGCGCTGCTTCATCAGGCTGCTCGCTACCTGAAATGGCTACAGCAATTTGCTGAATAATTGCATCGCGCTTTTCAATTAACGCATGGGTGCGAGGGAATAAATCTTTGGCTTCAGGGTATTGGGCTTTTAGCGGCTCTACGTCTTCCAATGCGTAATAGCGCGCTTCAAACGCTTCGTTATACAACTGACGTTTAGCATTGAAAATCACATAGTCTTTCGCGGTATCTGAACGCAAGTAGTCCATATCTTCTGAAGATAAATTAGCGGCCTGCCCTACTTCACGGGCTTGTTCCATCCAAGAGTCTACCCCTTCGGCGTTTTCGTTTTTCACCGCCTGCTTAACACCTTCTTGTAAATCGCTGGCGTGAAGAATTTCCATTACCGTAATTAATGGCACTTCAGCTGCGTCTTGATCACGTTGATCGGCATCCAGCGACAAATAAGCAAACCAAGAAAAAACAGCGGCGATAACAATAGCAAGAACAACAAGCGCTTTTTTCACACTTTCCTCCGAACAGATTGCATATGAAATTCAGTGCGGGGGCACTGTTAAAAAGAAGCAATACAAAAAAAGAGCGAGAGACCTCGCTCTTTTTTCAATATTGTAACGACCTAAAGATTATTGGTCGACAGGCTCAGAGTTTTCAACTCGGCTTTTTAATTTTTGACCCGGGCGGAATGTTACCACTCGACGCGCTTTAATAGGAATGTCTTCACCGGTTTTAGGATTACGGCCAGGACGTTCGTTTTTATCACGCAGGTCAAAGTTGCCAAAACCTGACAGTTTTACTTGCTCACCAGATTCCAGAGCGCCTTTAATCTCTTCGAAAAAAAGCTCTACCAGATCTTTTGCATCACGCTTGTTAATGCCTAGTTTCTCGAATAGGTGTTCAGCCATCTCGGCTTTGGTCAATGCCATAGTTTACTCTCTTAACGCGGCCCCAAACTCAGATTCCAGACCTTTAACCACAGTATCTACGGCTTGCTGAATTTCAGCTTCTTCCAAGGTTTTATCCGGATCTTGTAAATGAAGTGACAAAGCAAGGCTCTTGTAGCCTGGCTCAATTCCCTTGCCTTTGTACTCATCGAACAAGTTTAGAGCAACTAGTTGATTTACGCCAATATTTTCTATGTAAGAAAGTACATTTCCTACACGCACTTCATCTTTAACCGTAATAGCAATATCACGACGGTTTGATGGGAAGCGCGATACTGGTACGGCTGACGGTAAATTGCGTTCAGTAATGGCATCTATCACCAGTTCAAACACAAATACGCGGCCGTTAACACCAAGCAATTTAGTAAACTGCGGGTGTATAGCACCAATATAGCCAACTTCTTCATCATTAAGCAAAATTTTTGCAGTCATACCAGGGTGTAGCGCGCTGTGCTCCCCTGTTACGAATTGGAACTCGCCAGTTTTACCCGTTAGCGCCAATAACGCCTCAACGTCTGCTTTAGCGTCAAAGAAATCAACCGGGTTATCACCCAAGTCCCAATGTTCTTCATTACGACGCCCTGCTACTACACCACCAATTACTTGTTGTTGCAATACACCATTTGGCGCATCTTGTTGAGGAATAAAGCGTAATCCTGTTTCAAACAGGCGAACGCGTTGTTGCTGACGCTTCTGATTATAAGCAGTAGCACCCAATAAACCCGGCCATAAACTAACGCGCATTATCGACATATCAGATGAAATTGGGTGTGGTAACACCATGCCTTTCACATCTGGGAATAATGCGTTTTGAATTTTAGGGTCAACAAACGAGTAAGTAATCGCTTCGTTGTAGCCACGGCTTAATAGCAACGACTTCATAGTGTTTAGCGGCAGCTTGGCTTCCTGTGAAGGCAACATGGCCAAGGTGGCTTGTGGCGCAACGTTTGGAATGTTGTTGTAGCCGTAAACTCGGGCAATTTCTTCAATCAAATCTTCTTCAATTGAAATATCAAAACGATAGCTTGGCGCAACCGCTTCCCAACCTGCTTCGGTTTGCGTCACGTCTAAACCAAGGCGAGTAAGCATTTCTGTTACTTTTGCATCATCAATGCTAATACCTAGCACACGAGCTAAACGTTCACGACGAAGTGTAACCGTTGCTTGCTTAGGTAGCTTGTCTTCAGCCACAGCCTCAACAACAGGGCCAGCTTCACCACCACAAATTTCAAGTACAAGTGCTGTAGCGCGCTCCATGGCTTTACGCTGAAGCTGCGCGTCTACACCACGCTCGTACCGGTGTGATGCATCGGTATGCAAACCGTACTGACGGGCACGGCCCATAATCGCATCGCGACTAAAGAACGCACTTTCAAGCAAAATATCTTGAGTTTCGCCTGTTACACCAGAGTGAAGGCCACCGAAAATACCCGCCATTGCTAGCGCTTTGTTGTCATCAGCAATAACCAAAGTGTTGCTTTGCAGCTTCGCTTCAGTTTCATCAAGTAACGTAAGGGTTTCGCCTTCATTCGCCATACGCACATTAATGTTGCCTTCAATGCTGGCAAGGTTAAACGCGTGCATTGGCTGACCAAGCTCTAGCAATACAAAGTTAGTCACATCAACAATGGGGTCTATACTGCGAATACCGCAACGACGGAGCTTTTCAACTAACCACAGTGGCGATGCTGCTTTAACATTTACGCCTTTAACCACACGACCTAAATAACGTGGGCATGCGTCATCCGCGCTTAACGTAATTGATAATTTATCTTCAATTGTTGCGTCTACCGCAGCCACTTCAGGCTCGCACACGTCAAGGTTATTAAGCACGCCTACTTCACGGGCAATACCGCGAATACCCAAACAGTCTGCACGGTTTGGTGTTAGGTCTACTTCAATGGCGTTGTCATCAAGACCAAGGTAATCGCGAATGTCTTCGCCAATAGGTGCATCGGCTGGAAGCTCGATAATACCGTCGTGGTCATCGCTAATACCTAGCTCAGAGAAGCTACAAAGCATGCCAAAAGATGGCTCGCCGCGAAGCTTCGCTTTCTTAATTTTAAAATCGCCTGGCAATACAGCGCCAACAACCGCTACTGCTACTTTAATGCCCTGACGACAGTTAGGTGCACCACAAACGATATCGAGTAGTTCATCGCCACCTACGTTAATTTTAGTTACGCGCAGTTTATCGGCGTTCGGGTGCTGACCGCACTCTACTACTTCACCTACTAGCACGCCTTTAAAATCGCCTGCTACTGGCTCAACGCCGTCTACTTCCAGGCCAGCCATGCTCAACTGTTCAGACAGCTCATGTGCCGACAGCGACGGGTTAACCCACTCTCTTAACCATTTTTCACTGAATTTCATGTGTACTCTCTGCCTTAGTTGAACTGCTTAAGGAAACGAAGATCGTTTTCAAAGAACGCGCGCAAGTCGTTAACACCGTAACGAAGCATAGTTAAGCGCTCTACGCCCATACCAAAGGCAAAACCTGTGTACTCTTCAGGGTCGATACCCACAGCTTTAAGTACATTTGGGTGCACCATGCCGCAGCCTAGTACTTCAAGCCACTGACCGTTTTTACCCATAACGTCTACTTCTGCTGAAGGCTCAGTAAATGGGAAGTAAGACGGACGGAAGCGAATTTCTAGCGACTCTTCAAAGAAGTGATGTAAGAAGTCGTGCAAAATACCTTTAAGGTCGGTAAAGCTAACATTCTTATCAACCATCAAACCTTCCACCTGGTGGAACATCGGCGTGTGAGTTTGATCGTAATCGTTACGATAAACACGCCCTGGCGAGATAATACGCAATGGCGGCTTTTCAACTTCCATGGTACGAATTTGAACACCAGAGGTTTGCGTGCGAAGCATCATGTCTGGGTTAAAATAAAAGGTATCGTGATCGGCACGCGCTGGGTGATTCGCAGGAATGTTCAGTGCGTCGAAGTTGTGAAAACCATCTTCAATTTCAGGGCCAGTTTTAACTGAAAAACCAAGCTCGCCAAAGAAAGATTCAATACGCGCAATAGTACGGCTAACCGGGTGCAAGTTACCTGGCTTTTCAGTGCGACCAGGCAAAGTTACATCAATGGCTTCTTCGGCTAGCTTTTTGTTAAGCTCTTCAGTGCGTAAAAACTCACCTTTTGCAGAAATAGCTTGCTGAATAACCTGCTTAGCTTGGTTAATCTTTTGGCCTGCGGCAGGACGTTCTTCGTTCGATAACTTTCCAAGCCCTTTAAGTAAGTCGGTAAGTTTACCTTTCTTACCCATGAATTCGACCCTAACTTGGTCTAATGTGGCTGCATCTTGTGCAGCGTCAATCTGGCTTTGTGCCTGATTGATAATAGCGTCAAGCTCCATGTTTTCCTCAATTTACATGATGACTGCATGGCCAAAGCATAGGAAGAATTTTTCTGTGCGCTAAGGCTTGCCTGAAATAAAAGCGGTAGTTTACACGAGTGACAGACATTACCGCTACCCTATATAGCTGATAATGGCAAAATTTTCGCGCTAATGACTCGTATAGCTTCCGATTCAAAAAAGTTATCTACGTAAATTGGGTTAGTAAACTAAGTATTTCAAACTAGTGTTCAAACCTATTAGAGTTTTTTCATTCTGGCTTTGAGGCTAAAAGGCGTGCACAAAGTTAGTAACGTTGGAATATACACGTTGCCCTCACACTGAATAATCAAGTAAAACTTAGATAAACATACGAATAAGCAATTTTAAACTGTGCAGGTTTACAGCAAAGTAGTTTTGGGGTAAAACAATTACAGTATTTGATAATAATAACCCAAGTTTTCTACAGTTTATAAAAACCAAATAGTCAGGCTGCTAACCGCGCCATTAGATTAGATTTCACTTATAAACCTAGATTTACTCGAAATTAATATTCCTTCCTCATCATCATATAAATTAAAACAACGAATTTTTTAACAATGAAAACCAGCTTCAGATTTGATATTCAAGCATTACGTGCACTGGCAGTTATGAGTGTGCTTATATTTCATATTTCGCCCTATCACCTCCCCGGGGGTTATCTAGGAGTAGATGTATTTTTTGTCATATCTGGTTATTTAATTATCGGTCAAATATGGAAGCTTATTTGTGATAGAAATTTTAAATTCGTAGATTTTTATGCGAATAGATTTAAGCGACTTTTCCCTCCATTATTTGTAGTACTGGTGGCTTCTTCTATCCTCGCCTATTATCTAATGCTCCCAATGGAGTACAAGAATTATACAGAGATGCTGAAAGCCTCTCTTCTTTATTACTCAAACATTTGGTTTTATTTTCAGTCAGATTACTTCAGCAATGATTTAAAACTTTCACCCCTTCTGCACACTTGGTCACTTTCAGTAGAAGAGCAGTTTTACTTTATCTTTCCTATAATTTTAGTATTACTGTCTACCATTTTTAAGCGTCGTATAATGGTTTTTGCTTCCCTAATTCTAATAGGGTTAGTATCGCTATTTGCGGGACATTTCCTGTTGTACTCGGATGCTGCGTTTAGTTTTTTCTCACCATTTACAAGGTTTTGGCAATTTATTATCGGTGGAATGGTAGCAGTTTTACCACAACCAAATATAAGTAATAGAGCTTCATTTCAAGTAACAACCTTGTCGCTTGGTGTTATAATAGTCTCGCTATTTATATACAATGAGGACACTCCCTTTCCAGGCTTGTTTGCAGTTCCTGTAACATTAGCGACAGCTGCAATAATTGCTTGCCATTGTAGATCTAAATTCATAACTTATCTGACAGCCAATAAAGCAATTCTATACATTGGGAATATATCCTATTCGCTATATTTATGGCATTGGCCTACTATCGTTTTCTATAAGATTGCTTTTCTTGGTGAATATTCACCAAAAGATAAAGTAGCTGTGTTCGTTATCTCCTTTATTCTAGCGTCCGTAACGTACTTTTTTGTTGAGAAGCCCACTCGGTCAATATCTACAAGTAAGTTTAGATTTAGTCTCATTATTGCTCCAATTACACTATCTTTAGCAGTAATTATCACGTTTATTACAATCTCTGACGTTCAACAGACTAGATTTAAACCAGAAGTGATAGTTTATGAAAAAGTGATGGAAGAAAAGGGAAGCAATTTTAGAGAAGGAAAATGCTTTTTAACTGAAGATATTTCTTCCCCATCAACAATTATTGAGTCGAATTGCATAGTTCAAGATAAAGACAAGTACAATATTCTCCTTCTTGGTGATAGTCACGCTGCTATGTGGTATTCAGCGTTAGAAGGGACGAGAAAAAATGAGTTCACATTGTCCCAAGCTACAGCTGCGGGATGCACTGTTAATTCTACGAGGTCGAAATTAGAACGGTGCAACGATTTTTACGACTGGGTATTTAACGACTTATTGCTAAATACAGAGTTTGATTTGGTAATCGTAGGTAGTAGATGGCGATTAAAAGATGTTAAAAGCTTTGCAAAAACTATTGAAGTCCTTAAAGAGGAATCGGACAATATTTTTTTAATAGGCCCTAACATTGAATATGCACAGCCATTACCATGGTTGCTTTCTCACCTAAAGCAGGATGAGTTAGAAGGTTTCACTAGATATGACAAACAAAAGCGGGTAGATAAAGAAATTCATGATTTAGCTGATAAAGCCGGTATCGAGTATTACCCGCTGATGGATTCACTTTGCACTGCGAAAAATAAATGTACTTATTTAACACCCTCTGGTAGTCCAACACTTTTTGATGATGACCACTTAACACAGGATGGTGCGCTTATGCTTTCTACAGAAGTATGGAATAAGGTAAATAGCATGTTATTTAGCCATGTTAACAATTGAAGCGTGATGAAATAACCAGCTTAATTGAGCTTTACGTTGGAGCCACATAAAAGTTTTATATACATTGCTAGTTAGCACCGTCGCAATAGGTTAGGTATGTAGTGCGTGGTTCTAGAACTAAAAAATTCGTTACTAATAAGAAATAAAGCAAATGAAATTTAGAGAAGATATAAACGCACTTCGAGCTATTGCAGTCGTTTCAGTAGTCGTTTTTCACTTTAATCATAGTTGGTTGCCTGGCGGTTTTGCAGGCGTAGATGTATTTTTTGTTATTTCCGGCTTTCTTATGACAATGATCATTATGAAAGGTTTGGAAAAAGACACTTTTTCAATTATGTCGTTTTACCAAGCACGAGTAAAAAGAATCATTCCAGCATTGTCTGTTCTTTGCTTTGCTCTGTTAATCTTCGGTTTATTTTTCATTTCTCCAATAGATTATGTGAACTTAGGCAAACACGCGGCGGCAAGTTTATCTTTCGTATCAAACATGGTTTATTGGTCGGAATCTAACTATTTTAATCCTTCATCAAATGAAAAATGGCTATTACATACTTGGAGCCTGTCGGTAGAGTGGCAGTTTTATCTCATCTACCCTTTGGTTTTAGTTTTCTTAAATAAAGTTCTTTCGCTTCGACAGTTGAAGCTCATTATACTTTGCGGAACTATTCTAGCTTTCTTTTTTTCTGTTTTCGTTACCGTTAAGTCGAGCAGCGCAGCATACTTTTTGCTACCGACTAGAGCATGGCAAATGTTGGCTGGAGGTTTAGTGTTTCTCTACCCTTTAAATATTAAATATAGTTTTAGAAATCCGTTACAACTAACCGGCCTCGTTCTAATAACAAGCTCTTTCTTCATATTTACTTCGGCTACTCCTTGGCCGGGATTTGCTTCGCTATTGCCAATTGTTGGTGCGTGCATGGTATTAGTTGCTAACAGTAACTCTAAACTTGTAAGCAACAATATTACCCACTCACTTGGCAAATGGTCTTACTCTATTTACTTATGGCACTGGCCCATAGTTGTGGCAGGGTATTATTTTGAATTGGGACCATATTGGTGGCTAGTTGGTATACCTCTATCAATTTTACTTGGTGCTATAAGCTTTACATATATCGAATCTAAAACGCTAAAAGATTACAGCTTAGACAACATCAAAGTTTTCTTACGCCCCTTACCATTCGCAGTTGTAATAGCTTTGAGCGGGGCGGCTGTTTTTTATACTAAAGGTTTTTTGTACCGTTTGCCACAAAGCGAACAACTTTTGATTAAATCTGCATTAGAAGCAAAAGACGACTGGAACTATCCTCAACCTAATATGGAAGTCGAGGGTTTGGATATAAGGTTTTTAAAAGGTAGTTCAGATAAAAATATATTGGTTATGGGAGCAAGTCATATCGAACAACTTTATCCATATGTCGAAAGCTTAAACAATCAATACAATATTTACTTTTTAACGCAAAGTGGATGCTTTGTTACTCCCTCTATGAAAAACCCTAAGTGGCCGTGTGATGGTATTCAAAACTATAAGAAATTATTGAAAAAGGTTAAATTCAAGAAGGTACTTACTTCGTTTTATGGTTTTGATTCATATTTAGCGACTGATATTACTAAGCGTAAAAGTGGAATACTCACTAGGATTAACGAGTATGATCACTTCTTGTTCAATTTAAAAAGATATATACCTGAAGTATTCATAATAACTGGTGAACCGAAGGGTAATGAATTTGACCCGATACTATCAATACGTAAAAATCTCTCAAGTTATATTTCCGAATCTAAAGTTCGCCTGAATTATGAAGAGCATGAAGATGCTCTAAAAAGGTTAAAAAATATTGATAATGTAAGAATTATCGACCCTATCAAATACTTATGTGAAAGCAATGTTTGTAGAACGCGAGATGATGAACGAGGCTTCTACTATCGTGACGATAACCATTTGAGGCCGTGGTACTCGATACAAGTAAGCTCATATTTAAACAGTATTTTTTTGACATAGTTAGGTAGTTCGCAACTTTAATTAAAATACAATATATGTTTGGAAAGTTAGTCCATACGCTCCCTAACTTGTCGCCAAGCTACAGTCGAAATTTAATGTTACTAGTCAGACTTTGACATTAGATAAAATTAATTGCAAAGCTGTTCTTTATATATTTCGCAATTTTTTAAAGGGTGCTCAAAGTTGTCTCCGATATCGTTTTTTCGGACTTATAAAGTTTCTTAACCTGCGTTTAAAGACTGTAAGTCTATGTTAATAGTAACCTTCAATGTGCACGGTCACAGATATTTAAACAAAGAGCATTATGATGATAAAAAGTAAGCATGAGTACTTACATTACTTAACGCAAGATAGGAAAGCATTAAATGTTGAACCATCGCTAAAGAATTTACTAACACACGATATATGGCGCTTTCAAGTAGCTCTGAGAAAGCTGGAGTTTAGGAAAAATACTGCTAAAACTCTTTTTGGTAAAGCTTATGCTATGTGGCTGCAATTGAAAGTTCGACGGTTAGGCCGTAAGCTCGGATTTTCAATACCTGCCAATGTCTTCGGTCCAGGTTTATCGATCGCCCACGCTGGGACCATTGTAGTCAACGGAAAATGTAAAGTTGGTGCAAACTGTCGAATTCATGTATGCGTTAACATCGGCGGCAGTTTATCTAAAAAGGGAGCGGCTCCTCATATTGGCGACGACTGCTATATTGGCCCCGGCGCAAAAATATACGGCGATATAAAAATTGGAGATAATGTGGCTATTGGTGCTAATGCCGTAGTTAATAAATCGTTTGACAGTGACTGTACTATTGGTGGCATACCTGCAAAAGTTATAGCAGGTAAAGGGCCACTGGAAATTTTGAAAAACAAGCGAACTGAAATTCACTATTAACATTATACTGATGACAATATTTGCCCATACGCGTTTCCAACGCATCAAAGTGCCACTTCAATGTTTTTCTAGAAGAGCTGAGATAGTACACTACAGCTCAATATGTTAGGCAACGGCATTTATATTGCTTCCTGGTAAATAGTTTTAGTTCGGTAAAAGGATATTAAAAAATATGGAAGTACAAGTGCTACCATCGGTTTCCGTTATAATCACGACTCACAATCGCCCTGACTACCTAAAGGAGTCCCTCGCTGCAGTATTAAAACAAACTGTAATGCCAAAAGAAGTGTTCGTTATTGATGATGGCTCTTCAGTAAGCTATGAAGAAGTATTATCTCTCTTTCCAAGAGATCAATTCACTTACGTTAAAGTTCCAGTTGCATCAGGTGCCAATGCAGCGCGTAACTTAGGTATATCTAAGTCGACATCAGATATTATTGCGTTCTTAGATGATGATGACGTATGGGACAATGATTATTTAGAACAGCACATTGCAGAGCACCAACATGCAGATGCAGTGACTTGCGGTTATCGATTTCTTGAAACACCAGATAAAATTCACATTAACGAAACTGAAATTATCACCACCGATGTAATCAAAAAAGGTAATAAGTTCTGCGGAATGAGTGGTGTTACGTGCAAAGCATCATTAGCTAAAAAGCTGATGTTTGATGAAGAACTAAAGAATAGCCAAGATTGGGACTTCTTCGTTCGTATCACGTTAGAAGATGCTGTTTTCAAAAATATCCCTAAAGATATTTATTTCTATCGCAGAGGTCACGTTAGCATTTCTACCGAAGTGGCCAATATGCCATTAGAAAAAGTATTCCCTAGGCTTAAGGCATTTAAAAAACACAAGGCACTATTAGGCAAAGAAGCTTATAACAACCGTGTTGCTAACCAAATCCTTAGTCAAATTGGCAAGAAGAATAACAAGTTAGGCTGGATTGGTTTGTCTGTTCGTGAAGCTGGGTTAGTGGCCACGGCAAAAGTTATATTAGGAAAAGACAGGCTTCGTCGGAAGTTCGGCAAGTAGCTAGAATAATTTGAACTACCGTGTGCGCTGTTGACAAATTTAACAGCGCACTTTTTATAACAGAACAGAGGCGTTATAAAGTGTTTATTACCTCTGCATAGCGCTCGGCCACGCTCTCCCAACTAAAATCAGCTGCCTGTTCTATCGGCGCATTTGCCCAGTCGGTTGATAAGGTAGTGGCTATAGCGGCAGCGTACTCTTCAATATTTTCAACATCACAAACCACCCCAGCTTTACCTACTAGTGTTCTGCGCATGGAATCGTCTGTAGCCACAACAGGCAACCCGCTTGCCATTGCTTCTAGGTATACTCGCCCAAAAGGCTCGTCTTCAGATGGTAGTGTAAATGCATCAACTGAACGATAAACATTGGGAATATCAGCGAAATCGACTTTAACAATTTTAAAGCGTTGTGCGCCTAACTTTTGAGTACAAAGATCTTTAAAGTACTGTACATCCGGGCCATCACCACAGATAAGTAACGAGACATCGGTTAACTGGCTTACTGCCTCAATAGCCAAATGTATACGCTTGTGATTTTGCCTATTTAACGCACCAACAGTTAATAACACTTTGCCCTGTAAACCATGCTCATATTTCTCGCCTTGTGGGCTGAATTTAGCTAAGTTTACACCGTTAGGGATAATCTCTACCCGTTGTTCTGGCGCTATAGAATGAACATACTCTTTGGTTTCTTGGTTGAACACAACCAAACAGTCGGGCTTAAATTTCAAATTGCGACGTAATACTTTACCGTTCGATACCATCCCTGCCCTTTCGGTATAAAGAATAGGCGTTTTAAATAGCTTTCTAATTACTGCTGCTACTGCCAAGCCCCCATAATCGTTATTGGGGTAAATGACATCACATCGCTTAAACATTAAATATGGCGTGTAAGTGAGAAAGCTAGTTAGCGACTCGATAAGCAAAGATGGATTAGAAACAAAGCGCGTTAGCAACCAGTTAATGGATTTATTACGCTGTGCTTTTTTCACTTTCCCTCTGGGAATACAGGGGATAACAACACTATGTTCACTACATTTGGATGAGCTTAAAAGCTTTATGTCAAAAAATGTGGCAAGATGTTCCGCCATTTCATACGCACTGAGTTGAGATCCGCCGCTTGATGAAAACCCTGCCTCAGGGTGAATAACGGCTACTTTTTTCTTCATAAAATTTCCATTTTAGTGCATAGAAGCAATTGCTTTGTCCGGTATACAAGTGAGTATACCAGATTGAATTAAAAGAATGTTCTCGTAATAGGTGTGAATCGAACAATCATTAATTAGCTTATTTAACTACTTTATGTGAAGCAATTTAGATTCCGTTTTTTCCAAAACTCAAAAGAACCTGAACAAAGCTGGCTGTTTTACCAGCAGAAGCAAACTAATATTGTAAAGATCCCAGCCACCGCCTTGCTACGTACCAACGTTAGCACTACCCTTTTAATACAGCCCTAGTTTTCCTTTCATGCTTTTCAATCTATAGAGATATACCATGCACTCTGCTAACTCAAAGCCATCTATTTTTCGCTTCGCTTTTATTGGTTTACTGCCGTTTCTAATGCTTTCTTGTGCCACAGTGAACAAGAATGATAAAGGTTATACAAAGAGCGGCCAACCCGGTGATATCTTATATAACTATGTTCACGCGAATATTAGTGATAATAATACCGTAAATTCATTACTAGCTAATTACAAAGGCCCGAAACGCCTATCAACCGTTGTAGAGAAGTACGAAGTCGAGATAGCCCAGTTGTATAAGCAAAAAGTATTATCACGAAAGCCATCACTTAGTGAAGATGCAAAGAAAAGGCTGTTTGCCAATATAACCTCTAACCAAGCCTCTGCACTGTTCGCTTTATATCCTATTGATACAGCAAAGTGGATGAAAATAATTTCAACATACTCGGGTTTAAGCAAAAACGATATTTACGAGTCAGCAATAACAGCAGGGTTAGACCCTTCAATAGTTTTTGCTGCTTCGGCTTCTGGCTTTGAAGATACTGCTACCCCACTTATTAACTCGATAGGGTTAGTTATTTACGGCCAAGATGAAGAAAGTACTGCCACCGTCAAGTTTAGAGCCGAAGATGATACTTATTGGCGTGAAGGGTTAGACCTAGCATGGGAGCCAATTTACGGGTCGTTCGCTGGAAGTATAGTGTATCTAGAAGCAAACACTACGTACCATATAGAAGTGACAATTACAGATGCTTATGGCGACATAGTTAAACATTCCTTTCAAACAACAACAAAACCTAATACGCCCCCTATCGACCCAAACAAAGTTTATTACCTTTCTGAAATTTACTCTGGCGGTCAATTGGACTTGGAGGCGCTCAATATTCAAGGTAGCGCAGATGGCTACGCGAAAATTATAGGCGACGGCCCCGTTATTGAAGCTGGCAGCGATGTACTCGCTGCTGTGAATATCGGTAACAACTCATACGTAATGCTAGAAAACCTTACGGTTAAAGGCGGTCAGCGTTACGGGATATTTGCAAAAAAAGCACACCATATCTGGATTAAAGGATGCAATGTATCTGAGTATGGTAGAGAAGCGGTAGATGTAAGGGATGGTATTGCCTACTCAAGCACCACTAATAACTCCCCTATTAATTACGATTCCGGTATTTACCTAGAACGAAGTGGTATAGCAGTAATTGAAGAGTGTGAGGTCCATAGCCCTAACTTAGGTGCGAATAGCTGGGCAGTCGGTCACCCTAAAGGTGCAAATGCGCTTCAAGTTTGGGCATACCACGACAGTGATGCCTACAGAGGTGAATTCATTATTAGAAACAATCGCTTTTATGGAGCACCGAACCATAGGTTCAACGACGTTATTGAGGGCAGAAAAAATTTTGAAAGACGTGGTGGTTTCGTTAAGAACTCAGCTATCTATGGCAACTACCTAGCCTATGCAAATGATGACTTAATAGAAATAGATGGCGGCCAACAAAATGTGTTGGTGTACGACAACGAAATGGAGCAAGGCTATGCTGGTATTAGCATAGCGCCGAATACGTTAGGCCCTAGCTATATATTTCACAACTACATACACAATTTAGGCGATGAAACAGGTAAAGAATGGACTGCAATAAAGGCGGGTGGTTTAATTTCTAGGCCAGCAGGTAAAACTTTTGTATTCGAAAATGTGATTGATGTGGAACGTAACGGTATTGCAGCATCCAGAGTTGATAACGACACTACGTTTTGGGTTACGACCCAGAACAATATAATATTTACTGAAAAAACTGGTTATTCTGTTGGGCATTGTATCTTCGATAAAGAGAAGTATTCAGGTAGCACTAGCACTAACGACCTTTGTTTCAACGAAAGAACAGGTGACGCAAGATATGAATTTAATTTAGATAACGTTATTGAACACCCCTACTCTGATGACTTTTCATACATCGAATCGCTGCAAAGCTCATCTGAACCTACGCTATATGTACCCGAAGAATTTAAAATCCCTAACTTTTCCTGGGAAGTAAACTTACAAGCCGTTATAGAACAGTCGCCAACAGTATGGGAATTTAAAGCAAGCGAAATTGAGCATACCGGCTTTCCTAAGCAGTATCGCTACGGGACTACTACAATTACAGACGACAATACAGTTACTTTAACCGGCAACAACTGGCAAATGTTTCCAATTGGCTACACTTTAAGTGAAGACTCTGTATTAGAACTAGAACTTGAAGTAGAAGGTAGCCCCGAGATAGTTGGAATTGGCTTTGAAACGGATACTAAATTAAATAGTTCTAGAGTAGTTAAGTTTTACGGAAAACAAGCGTGGGGAATCAGAGGTGAAGACTCTTTTACCCCTGACGTCAGTACTATCTCTTTTCCTATTGGGCAATATGTAAAAGGTGAAGTGAATTATTTGATACTTTTACTTGATAACGACGATATTGGAAAGTTGCGAAATAGGGATAGGGCCGTATTTAGAAAAATAAACGTAACCAATTAATTTAATAAATATTTTTTATAAAATTAATAAATGCTTTAAGACAATACATGACCTTTGAGAGTGTTATCCTGATCTAGGCAGACAGTTGCTAGGCTAGCGCCCGCAGCTTACCTTTTACGTTATGCACCGCTTTGTGAGGTTTCATATCTAGTGCTAGGTACTATTTCATTCCATTGTAAATCTTCATCGATTCGGCAGCATAAACCGCCTCGTTCCAACACTGACTTACGCTTAAAAGTACAGATATCTATGCGATATGGCTACCGCATAATTGCTGGAAATGCCTTTAGCTCGAAATTATGGAAAAGAAGCAAGGCCCAAATTGGGAGACCAACATGATAGAATTTAAAGTCAACGACCAGAAAAGTATAGATCCGATAAAACATCTGTTTAATCAAGAGGTGTTTAACTGCAAGGTACGAACATCTGTTGTGTTAATCTCACGCTGATATTCAGAACCGCGACAAAAAAGCTACTGAAGCAAATGAAGACCCTTACTCAACCTGACCAAGCTTCGTAATATCAAAGTAAACAATACCAACTATCTGAAAGAGCACGGGCTGCTTAGGCAATGCCTTTTAAGAGAATTTCTCGGCATATTAAAAACTGAGATGTACCACAATGAAACATTCAAAGACGCGAATGAACTCATTGCAAACGCACAATAATACAGAAACTATTGCAATAATGAACGTATTGAATTAAAAATAAAAGACCTGATTTTGATACAATATCAAAATCAGGCCCTGGTTAGTACTGAGAAGTGAACCCAATTTTACAGGTCATCTCATTAGCTCGATCTTTTTAAAGATTTTACTTAAATTTTCTTCTAAGAGCGCCTATCATTAACAATGCTAAGCCAGCAAAACCCAAATGGCTAGGCTCTGAAACCGAGGTTACAGAAGAAGTTTGACATACAAGGATATTATCGCAAATTTCAACATTGGTAAAAGACGCGAAAGACCCTGACTGCTGAGCATCATTATCTAAGATGAATATAAGTCTATTAAAAGAACCTGTAACGTAGTCACCAATGTTAATTGAAAAACTTACAACACCATCACCACTTTCATAGTCAGAAAAAAGGTTCGCGGTTACTAGCTCAGACGCTTGCGTTCCGCCGATAAACCCAAAGTTTTCAGACTGACCCGCTGCGTAATTTTCATCATTATCGAAACCGATACCGTAAAGCTCAGCATTTAAACCTGTAGCTTCAAAGGTGAAGTTCAAAATAGAATCTGAAGTGAGAACAGAATTATAAAAAATATCTACCCACAAGTTGCCCGCTAAAGATAATGTAAAGCCGCCATCTTCAACTGTTGAAGAGCCGCTACGAGCTTGTGTAGCGTATCCCGATATCGCGTAATCATTAAAATTTATAATTGAAGCATTTGCAAAACTGCCGAATGCAAGAAGCGCTGATATAAAGGCGCCTTTAAATAATGTTTTCATTGTACTTCCTTTGACTAAAACTATGGGTCAATTACTAACTCTTACCAAGCAAAATAAATACCAACTTTATTTTCCAATAATTTCATAAAGTTAAAATAATTTTTTTTAAAATTGTAAAATAATCAGACACACCACAACTTATTTCAATGAACTTAAGATCATATTTCTTGCTCTTTCCTTTTCCTTTTCAACAGCAATAGCCACTTCTTGTCGAATCGTGTCTACATTACCGAGAGTAGTTCTGACTTTCTCTATCAAAACTCCATCTATCAGCATGGAAATAGGAACTCCAAAATGCGGCAAGCCCAATTGGTTCATAATTCCCTCAGACTTATGTTCATAGTTAAGAGCAAAAGCTGGAGTTCCAAAGTTCATAGAGATAATTGCACTGTGTAGGCGTGTACCAATAGTCAATGTACATTTACCTATTAAAGTACCTAGTTCAACATCGTTAAGCTCATCCATTACAATTTTAAACATTTCTTGGTTTTTAATTAGCTTACCGACTTTAAATGCCACCATTCTGTCATCTTTTTGATAGCCTTCGATTCCAGTGCAAGTAGAACAAGCTAATATTTGATATCCATCTTCAATCAAAGAATTGCAAAGTGTAGCGAAGCTTCTCTCGTACTCTTCTTGAGTAACACCTAGTCGCTTATCAAATGGTTTCAGTTCTCTCAGGGTTATCGCCACAGTTTTGCTACGTTCAACAAACTCAATTAACGATTTATTTTCTATCTCTACTACATCATTTTTAACGAGCCACGCTGTATCGGCACCTTCTACATAGCATGCTGGTAATTCAAATTTTTCTTCCAACAGCGCTTTACTTACCGACTCACGTAGTCCGAGCACTTTTGCTCGACTAAATACAAGCTCAGATACTTCACAAAACTTGTCATTCTCAAACGGTCCAACTGAATGACCTAAAATAAGAAGAGGAACCTTAGCTGCCAGAGCGCATAACGCATGATGGAATTGACCGACTCCGTATAAATCAACGAAGAAAGAGCCCCCAACCTGAATTACATAATCAAAATTTTGAAGCTCCGTGATGTACTCTTTAAACTTGGTAGGCAGACTGTTGTGCATATTCCCCGAACGCGCAGAAGAAATCAGTATTTCTAATAATATAGGCTTATGAATCCTATTTTTAATTTTAGACTTCAGCCCCCCGCTATAAGGCTGATACTTGTAAAGCCAGTCACTTCTGAACGGACGAGACAACAGTATCTCTGAACTAGTTGGAAAGCGCGACATTAATTCCAATTCAATGTTTGGTATTTGCTGCTCTAGCTCCTCAACGAGGCCTCTGATAATTGCACCATCGCCTCTATTGCCACATGTGTGATTGCCTATAATTAGTACTTTCATACGATTTAAAATCCGTTCTATTTTGTTATTAGCGATAGTAATTGTTTGCTTAACGTCGCTGCATTAAATTCATTGTCAACTTTTGCACGCGCATTTTCCCTTACAAGAGAAAGTGTCGGGTTCTTTATTATTTCCTTCATCTTTTCCTGAATCGCTAAAGCATCACGTTCTGGAACCAGAAAACCTGAAACACCATCGTCAATAAGTTCAGGAATACCACTATGAATTGTAGACAGCACGATCACTCCACTAGCCATGGCTTCCATTAATGACACTGGAATACCCTCTTTATCACCCATGCTATCTTGAACTGAAGGCAGCAAAAATAAATCGGTTTTTTTCAATTCAGATGAAACTCGTTCAGGAGGGCAGGCACCCAGAAAAGTTATGCGACTTTTATTAGAATGTTGTTCAACCATTACTCTGAGACTTGGCAATAATTTACCGTCTCCTATCAAAGTTAGATGAACATCCAGTTCTGAATTTAATATTGCATCAATAGCGTATTTGAGCCCTTTCTTTTCGGTCGCTCGCGCAACTGAAAGCACCTGAAGTGGTGAGGACAGTTCCTTATCACTAAAAGAAAAAGTATCTACATCTACTCCCATATGGACGACTTCTATGCTCGACTTATTAGCTCCAAAACTAACTAAAGATTCAGCCCAATGCTCGCTAATAGGTAGTAACTTTCCGCCTAACTTTCCGTATTCTTCTTCCCATAGTTTCAACTGGTCATATCGACTAATTTCATAACCATGAAAAACTGTAAATAAATTTTCGCAGTCGATGAGCTTAGCTTTTCGAAAATAATCTAGTACTACACCATTACTTCCAAAGTGCGCTATGCAATTTTCCATAACAATATTCTTGTTCCGTAAATGCCAAGCTAAACATAGTAAGTCTTTTGCCGAGAAAAAATTTTTCTTTCTTGCCAGCCTGCTCGCTAGCCCTATAATCGGCCAACGCCGCTTAGCACAGGCACAAAACAATGCCCCCAGAAGCATAACAATCCACGATTTTTTCGAGTGTGGCTCCGGTAAAATTGATGTTACTTTTTCATTCACATCCTTTCCAAATATGGAACTTAAAACCGAAGAAGTATCGTTAATTGGGTTAACTGCCAAAACATGTACGTCTAACCCTTCGTCTTTAAGATCTTTTACTTGGTTAAGCACAAACGTTTGCGATAATACGGGGAAGGTCCGTACAAAAAAGTAAACTTTTTTGGAAATCGACATTTAAAATCCTTTTACTCTTATAAGAGAGCTTTTTAACTCTTTGAAGAAAACTAACAACATAGCGGCCACAGCAAATGTGAGTAACGCCACGACAACTTCTTTTACCAAGAATATTTCAGGTATTAGCGGCAAAATAGAATACTTCAATATGCTTAGCGGGGCTGCCAGAGAGAGCACAACGATAACCATGTTTCTGAGAGAAAATGAAAAACTTACTTTAGTAATAAATAATATGAAGTAATAATTAACGATAGGAAACAGTATAAGCTGGAACACAGTCATTGCTAAAACCAATGAGACAACCCCATACTGTGAGGACGCATAAATAACTAGAGTGTTGGGTAAAATTAGAATCACGTTCCAAAGGAAATTTCTCTTAGTATAACCAGTAGCTTGAACCAGCGGCCCGACTAAATTAGAACTAGCTACACGAACGAACCAAAATACCGCAAGTATTGATAATACCCAGCTGTGTTGTACGAAATCGGGACCGAAGAACAGCTCAGTTACTAAATCTGATGTAATTATCACAGGTATGTAGATAATCGCTAATACAAACAGCTGTAGTATAAAAAAGTCTTTATAGACTCTAGCGAATCGCGTTTGGTCTTCTTTTACTTCCGCGAAGGCTGGTAACGCGACTTTGCCTATAATAGGCTGTAATGCTTGCGCAGGTCTGCTAGCTAGTTGCTTTATGACGTGATATACCCCTAATTCGCTACTTGGAAGAGTTACAGCAAGAATTATAACGTCAAGTTGCCTTCTAACGATATTGAGAGCTTGTGAGCCAAAGTCAAATATTCCATAATTGAAAGCTTCGCGATAAATAGAAGTATTTACTTTAGTAGATAAGTTTACTTCTTTGCCCAAAACAATCATGAACCCAACCAGTCGAACTAGCTGATAAATGACAATAGCTCCCACCAGGCATAGTAAGTCTAAATGACTAAAGCTAATTGCAAAAATAAAGGATAGAATTTTCGCGATAATATCTACTTGTGCAACACGCTGGTGATGAAAATTCTTCATTCCGACAGCTTGATATTGCGAAGCGAGAGAAGAAATCACCAATAAAACTGTTGCTAACCTAAGCTCTTGTACTATGCTTTCATAACCAAGCGCAGTTGCTAAAAAAGGGGTTAATAAAAATAAGACTAAGGTGAAGATTCCGCCTATCCCGAGAGCAAGAAAATATATAGCATTACTCGTAGGCTGGTCGGCATTCTTTTTGTATACTAGAAAGTTTGAGATTCCTCCCAAAGCGAAAGCAACAAATACCTCTATCACCATATTAACAACGGCAAACTGGCCAAATACTGACGGTGTAATAATACGCACGAGTACAGCGAGTTGCGCCATTGTTAAAAGTAGATTAACTACTGTAGCTAAGGTTGTCCATGAAGTGGCACTTACTAATCTACTCAATGTAAATTTTCCCTTATTAGATTCTTTGGTTTTAGAAAAAGGTGAAGTCTTATTAAATCTTAGCGCTGCAGTGTTAGCTAAATACATTCCGAAATATGCAATTCTTTAAGAACAATGCTTTCTATGAAAAAAGCCTTTCTACTGTTCGTAATATAGCTTTGCGACCTCACTGCATTGCTGCCAATTTCTTTTCTGACAAAAACATCTTAGACAGCCTGACTTTTTCATGGCTTCATGTCTGACGTCTTAGCGCAAGGTGATAGATTCTTACAAGCCACAAATAAATCACTTTTATTGAAAGAAGTTTCTAAGTACAAATTGCTTCAATAGCCATTTAGGTCATTACCATGAACCTATTCTTTATCTTCTTGCGATTCGTCTTACGATAGAGGTAGTTGTTTCAGCAATGTTTTCCCAATCAAATCGAGATAAGAAACTTTGCTGGTCTAGTTTTAAATCTAAACTTGCTAACTTACCAAGTTTAGTCGAAAGCTCTTCAATATCCCCAACACGAAAATAGCTATCTCTTTTAGCCTCTATATCTTTATTAGGGAATATGTCGCTCAATAAAACTGGCGTTCCTGCACTAATTGCTTCCAACGCTACAATAGGAAGCCCCTCATGATACGAAGGTAAAACAAATACTTTTGCGTATTTGAACAAGGCATGCAATTCATTTCCGCTTCGACGGCCTGCGAATATCACTTTTTCAGCTCTATTGTTTAACAACGTTGATGCATATTCGTCAACGTGATCCGCATCACCGACAATTACTAAAGGTTCCGCTATTCCTGATTTTTTGTAAGCTTGTACAAGATCATGAAACCCTTTTTCAGGCACTAATCTACCCACTGCGAGTACATAGTTATGCGGTTGCAACCCAAGATCTACTGGAAGAAAAGAGTCTGAAACATCCTCGGCAAACTTCGGTAGCATTCCATTGGGAACGTATTGGAGTTTATTTGAGTCATGCGGGAAACGTATTTTCAGCTGTTCTGTTAAGGTCTTCCCCACAACTAAAACTGCGTTCCCATAATTTATACCCATTTTTTCGCCAAACTTTAGTACCTTTTTGGCGAATGGACTCCACTTTTGCCTGTCGTAGTCTGCCCCATGGTGCGTAACCATGACCTTCATACCAAGCAACCGTGCTAATGGAGTGAATAGTGCCGGTCCTATAGCATGCAAATGCACAATATCTGGTTTTACAAAAAGTCTGGCGTAAATAATAGCGATGAAGGTGTGTAAGAAGGTTTCTAGCAATTTGTGCCTTAGCGCCCAAACACTAATAACTTCTACACCCTCATATTCATATCGCTTCTGACTTACATAAGGCGAGCGCGCTAAAACCGTGACCCTAGCTCCTTGCCTTACCATTTTCGGGTAAAGCTGTTGGCAATGAGACTCTATCCCTCCCATAACATCTGGGATACCGCGTAGACCTATTGCGCATATCTTCATAAAACTAATCCGTTGTAGTTAATGTTGCTAACTGGTTTCTAAAACTATACCGCGCTTTGGCAGGGGCAGTATTGCCTAAAGAAACGCCTATCAAAATTGCGAAGAATATTAGCCCTTCTATATTCCATAGTGGCATTGTTGCTAAATTCATTGTTAGAAAGCCAATCAAAGAGAGTGGCAGGATTTTTGACAAGCGTTTGTCTTTTACGCCAGCGGTGATAATTAAAGAATACGAGCATAGGAAAAGAAACGAGAACAGCCCTATGTATCCGTATTCATAAAAGTAAGAAACATACGTGTTATGTGCATAATGCTTAAAAACGCCGTTCCACGCCTCTGGTCCATAACCAACTAATTGTTGAAGCAAGTCTGAATTTGTTAGCGCATCTATATATTGGCTCCACAAATATACTCTTGAAGACATAATGTCTTTCTCAGCTTCAGTAAAATAGGCAGGCGCTTTAAATATTAGGTCTAAGTTCGACGCTAACATTCCGACGTCGGCAAACCTTTCTCTCATCGTAAAAGAAAGTGCCACGAAAACAAAAATAAGGAACATTGAAACCACTGTTAAAACAGGGGCTTTTTGGGAAGGCTTCAAACGTTGCTCTACTAACGAGTAATAGAAGATTGCAGCAATAGGTAAAATTGTTAACACTGCAGTTCTGTAATTAACGAGTATGAGTAGGAAAACCGCTATCGTAAAAAGTGTGGTTCGAAACCTAATAGCGTTTCTTTCTGTTAACCCTAGTACAAAGATGAAGCTAACTATTATCATAGAAAAAGCTGCTTCGTGGTTGTACCCGCCAATATAGCTTGCCGAGCCATCGTTCTCTGTCGCTTTCACTTCGCCAAGCACTATAGACAGCACTTGCATTGCTACAGGCATAAAAAAGCACACCAATAGCTTTTTAAAGGTAACACTGTGACCTTGAGCCCTTACAGATAAAAATATAGCCCCAGTTAACACCAAGAAATAGCACCATTTAACTAGGACATTTATGGTGCCTGGAATCAACATGTTAACAAAGCCACTTATTGCAATGGCAAGAAACAGAAAGTAGAAAGGGAGTAGTTTACGTAAGGTAAATACTGCAAACGGTAAAAAGAAAAGCCCAAGCCCTGCAACCGATATACTTGAAAGCGCATTTATTGAAAAACCCGCAACCAACGAAGGATAAGTAATAGTATGAAACGCTGACAAAAAGAAGCGCAACCATATAGCGCAAATAGCAAACGCTAAATATTTATTGCAGTTCCCTGTTATGGTGCGATACACCATAATGAAGCTTATTAGGCCAACAACTACCTTTAACCCTTCGAACATGTTTATTTACAAACCTTTTCAATAATGGTTATTACTTTTTCTTGAAAGGCATTGTAAGAAAATTGCTGTGCACAGCTTTTGCTCTTTGCAGCGTAAGATACCCGAACGGTTTCATCACTGAACGAGTTTAACGCACTTGCAACACCTTCAGCGTTATTTAACTCACACAGAATACCGTTTTTTTCCTCACTAGCGCCAGTTACGCTGTAAGGATATTGCTCGGCAATAATTTCCGCAGGGCCCGACTCACAGTTTGTTGCTATTACTGCTTTTTCTAAACACATAGCTTCAACAATGGCGTTAGGGAACCCTTCAGCATTCGATGTACTTACAAAGTATTCGGCATTGCTTAAATAAGGGTATGGGTTTGCTTTAAAGCCAAGAAACTGAACCTTGCTATCAATTGCTAGTTCTTTGGCTTGCGCTTTAAGGTTGGCTTCTTCATCGCCCACGCCCAGAATTACCAAGTTTTCGGCTATATTAGCTTTGGCATAGGCCTTAAGCAGTAAAGAGAAGTTTTTATTTTTAACTAAGCGCCCTACTCCAATTACATAGGGCTTAGGGGGTAAGTCTGAAACACTCTCTGATGCCTGAACTTGAAGCTGCTCAATATCGTAAGGGTTATACAGTACCGAGATTTTATCGCTAGATACTGCATAGTTCTCGATAAGGTCGGCTTTTACGCCTTCAGATACAGCTACAACGCTGTCTGCTTTGTTGTAGAGCAGCCGAACAAGTAAGCGACTTACGCCATCTTTCATACCGCCTGATAGGTGGCTTGTAGTATTAACTCGCTCGCTAATTATAGCTTTAAACTTTAAGCGCTTAGCTAACGTAACGTTCAAGAAGTTACTTCGCGTTAAGAAGCTAAAACAATACTCTGGGTTTAGTTTTGCTAAAACGGGCTTAAGCTGTTGATAGCCTGAAACTAAACTGCCCTGGGAATTAAGCACTATTTTGTTTACGTAGTCGGGGCACACTTGAGATTCGGGCAAGTCGTCGAGAAGAATAAGATGTACTGGAATGTTTTTAGCAACGAAATAAGATTGCATTATGGTTAATAGCTTAACCATTACTCGTTCAGCGCCACCACCTTCAAGTGAATTAATGATAAACACCGCTGGACGCGCTGAGTACTTCATGAAAGTTCCTTTTCGTTGTAAATTTACTACATAACTAAGCGATGATACCAGATGGCGTGTAATTTAATAACCCGAACAACCTGCACATCTGCTCAAAACCTTTAATTAAACATGATTTATGCCAAATAGATCAATTTCAGATTAAAATTCTTTCAGTAATTTAAAAACCTTTTAAGTTACCATCAATTTTGCCATCATTAACTCATCATTAGGTAAGCGATACTACCGCGTAGTAGTGAAACATTTTTTACACTTGCCTTAATCTTTTGCATAAAGTACCAACAGTTTGCACCAAAAAGAACGTTTATGGTCATCTATAAAAGGCTTTACAGTAATGCGCAGTGCATCTAGCACTTTACGCGCACTTCTTGTTGTGAGCTGTACTTTATTGGCTATTACCTCGCCCATTGCTCAACAAAAAACAGTGTTTACAGAGCAAGTTTATGCGCGCATCAATTCAATTTACGGCACTGAAGCTAGTGAGAACGTAGCCAAATGGCGACAATTAGTAACTGAGTTACAGAGCGAAGACGTAGACGAAAAACTTTACGAAATAAACCGCTTTTTTAACCGTTTTGATTTTGTTGACGATCTTGTTCATTGGCAACAAAAAGACTACTGGGCAACGCCAATAGAGTTCATTTCCACCGGTGCTGGCGATTGTGAAGATTACACCATAGCGAAATACTTCTCTTTAATTGAACTTGGCATTTCTGAAGATCAATTGCGATTGATGTATGTTACTGCATTGGAATTGCGTCAACCCCACATGGTTTTAGCGTATTATGAAACCCCTACTTCTGTCCCGCTTGTTTTAGATAATATAAACAGGCGTATTTTGCCTGCTAACAAAAGAAGAGATTTGTCGCCCATTTATAGTTTTAACGGTAACGGACTGTGGGCCGCGAAAGCAATGGGCACTGGCCGGAAATTAAGAGGCAGTGGCCCAATGAAAATGTGGGACGATATGGTAGAGCGGCTAGACCGCGTAATGTACGGAGATAAAGAAGAATAATGAGACTATCTACCCAATTAAGTACAAGCTTACTCGTTTTTTTAATATTGGTTTTCGCCGGTTCCTTCGTGATTAATGTAAAGCTAACCAGAGAATACGTAAACGAGCAGCTTGCCACACACGCGCAAGATACCGCGACTTCGTTGGGGCTATCTATCACTCCATACTTAAGTGAAGACAATGGCATTGCGGTAGCCGAGACCATGGTAAACGCTATTTTCGATAGAGGTTTCTACCAATACATAACCATTACCGATATGGAAGGTAACTTACTGATTGAAAAGCGCAACCCAACTACCGTTGATACCGTACCTTCTTGGTTTACTGATATTGTAGAAATTACGCCACCTGTTGAAAAAACCGAATTAAACGATGGTTGGACAATGGCTGGAGAACTCGCCGTACAAAGCCACCCAAGGCTAGCCAATGAAACTTTATGGGAAAGTGTTAAGCAAAGTGCATTTATGTTTTTTGCAGCCTTCGTTTTTGCCTACATTGCGTTGCTTTTCATTATTACTGCCATCACAAAACCGCTTCGTATTGTCGTAAACAAAATTGAAGATATACAAAACCAAAAGTTTTCTCACATAAACTACAAGCCTTTTACCAAAGAACTTTCTTTTATAACCCAGGCGGTAAACCGGCTTTCTTCATCTGTTGAGGCCATGTTTAAAGAACTCACCCAAAAAGCAGAGCAGTATAGAATTCAAGCTTATGAAGATAGCCTTACCGGAACGCAAAACAGAAGTGCCTTTTCACGGCATATGACGGCGCTTTTAAGCAAAACAGCCACTTCAGATGAGGGTTATGTCATATTAATACGTCTTGCTCAACTTAACGCTATTAATATAACGTTAGGCGCCCAAGAAGGCGATAATTATGTCATTTCGGTAGCCAATGAACTTAAAAGTTTCACCTCCAGCATTCAAGAAACGGCGTTTTTATTTAGAGTGTCAGGAGCCGATTTTGTTTTGGTAACAGAAGCCATGACCAAGCAAGATTGCGAGGCACGTTTGCAAGAACTGAGTACTAGCCTTTCTCATTGCAATCCGATTAAAGATGGCAGTAAAGCGGTATGGATAGGCGCTGCGCAATTTAATGATGAGCAGTCTTTTTCTGAGATTATGGAAAACGCTGACAGCGCTCTTATGGCCGCGACCAAACAAGCTAACGGCTGGCAGTTCGCATCGGAACTTTCCCATATTCACAGTAATACAGCCTGGAAAGAACGCTTGAACCAAATATTAGAGCAACAATACGCCGACATTGTTATTCAGCCTGTTATGAATATTGAGAAAAACGCGCCAAGTTATTATGAAGCATTTGCGCGCTTTAAAGAAAAAAGCAGTGGTAATGCCATACCTATGTCGCAGCTTATTCCCGCCTCGGAGCGCTTAAACTTAATTCCTGAAGTGGACAAGCTGGTAGTAACCTTGGTGCTTAATAAATTGGCGCAAAATAAACGGAATGTGGCGATTAATATTGCGAATGCATCTTTAGCTAACGCTGCTTTCAGGCAATGGTTATTAACTCTGTTGAACCAAAATACAGCGCTTTGCACCCAATTGGTGTTCGAGTTAGAAGACTCTGCGTTAATCCACCACAAGGACGATGCAATATCGTTTTGCAAATCGTTAGTAAATTTGGGCTGTAAGATAACGATTGAGCATTTTGGAGACAATCTTGCATCGTTAGCTGGGTTGAGGGCTATACAGCCTCATTTTGTAAAAATTTCCGGCAAACTAACAAAAGATATTCACGCAGACAAAGACAGTCAGCTTTTTGTGACGAGTTTATTGAGTATCGCTCGTGGATTAAATATTAACGTTATTGCCGAACTTGTTGAAAATGAAGCAGAGTCAGTTGCGTTGAGCCGATTAGATGTTGCATACCAACAAGGCTTTTATTTTGCAAAACCAGCCTTGTGGCAATATTAATTGGTGGAAGCGGAAAGTGGTACAACAAAAACGAGACCTCGCCCGTTCACTTGTTGTACAATGTTAAAGTATGGTGTTAGCAAGAAGCTAGCCCGAGGTTTTTAATCTAAGGATAAGTTATGCGTAGCAACGTTTTTTTATCTGTTCTTTTGAGCGCATTAATCGCTGTCTCAACCTTTTCTTTTGCACAAGAAGGCAGTGTACCTGGTTTGCAAGTAAGAAACCTTTTGGTTACCGAAATTGAAGAAGGCGCGGCGATTGAACAAGCTGCGGAAGAAGTAAGCCAAGCAGTGCTGAATGAAAGTATGTTTTTCGATGCTGCAGGTTTATCGTACTTAAGTGAAAATCAAGCAGCCTATCGGTCTCTAGTAGCGCTTTTGAATGACAACGCAACAGGCTTCGAATTAGCGATAGCCGGTTTTGGTGAATTACCTGATCAACCATCACAGGTAGTGACAATTGCTGTCTTAATGTTCCCAGAAGACGCTAATGAAATTTACAACATTGCCCTTCAGATGCAGGTTATCAGCGAAGAGGATGCGCTATTAGCGGTTATCAATGCGGGTGTAGACCCTAGCACATTAACTGCGACGGCGGCCGGCGCGGCTGGCAATACCTTTTCTCCGCTGGGTGTAGGCACTGGTGCTGCTGGTGCAGGTGGCGGCGATACAACTATTTCAGCGAACTAAAGCGGTCTTATTGGTTAAAGCTTTATATCAGCTGGTTGTAAGTGGCTATATTTAACTCTCAGAAAACCGAAAAGTTTCTTTTCGGTTTTCTTTTATTCACCCTGTTTTGGTTGCCTTTATCATTAGGTGCTAACCGCCCTTGGGCGTGGGCATTAATGCAAATGTCGTTTTTCTTTATTGGCGGTGTTTTGTTATTAACCCACGAAGGTCTGCTTTCAAAGCTTTACTCTAAATATAAACCATTAGTTGTGCTTTGGCTGGCTTTTTTAGCTTGGCAGCTTATTAATTTAGTTCCCCTTCCTTTCGCATTAGTAGAAGCTATTCGCCCAGAGCGCGTGCAACTTTTGTTAAACGAAAATATAGAGGGAATGCGAAATATAACGTCACAATGGCTTTCGTTGAGTTTCGATGTAGGGCAAAGTGACGTGACGTTTTTTAAATCCCTTGCCTATTGTTTCTTATTTTTTATTTCATTAGCGCTTATTAATTCCGCGAAACGTTTAAGGTATACCCTTATCGTTATTAGTGGTGCGGGGATATTCCAAGCTATTTATGGTTCGCTAGAAGTGTTATCTGGCTTAAAATATAGTTTGGTCTTTAAGCTGCCTGTGTCTCATATTGCAACAGGTAGTTTTGTTTATAAGAACCATTACGCTAATTTTTTATTACTTTGTTTAAGTGCCGCCATTGGCTATATGATTGCTAGTCTTCGGACGCAAACTAGTTCAAGCAACCGTGAGCGATTACGTAGAATTGTACGTTTTTGGCTAAGTAATAAAGTGCTGTTTCGTATTGGTATCATAATTATGGTTATCGCGTTAGTTATGTCTCGTTCTAGAATGGGTAACAGCGCTTTTTACATTGCTATGACTATTACCGCCACACTAGGATTAATTTACTTTAAGCCGCGCCAAAAAAGCTACGTAGTGCTGTTTATCAGTATGCTGGTTATCGATATTCTTATTGTAAGCAGCCTATTTGGGCTTAAGCAGGTACAGCAACGCATAGAGCAAACCAACTTGACTCAAGAAAGCAGAGATGAAGTCATTACTGATGCCCTGCCCCTTCTTTCTGAATATGGAATTATAGGTACAGGTGGTGGTACCTTTTATACGGTATATCCTCAGTTTCAAAGTGAATCTATTCAACACTTTTACGATCACGCCCATAACGAATACTTGCAGTTTGCCATTGAATTTGGCGTAATCGGCGCAGCACTCTTGGCTGCACTTCTATTGATGTGTGCTAAAAATGCAATGAGCGCTATTCGACATCGACGACATCCGTTACCACGAGGCGTCGCCTTTGCTACAGTTATGGCAGTTATCGGTATGGCCTTACATAGTACAGTGGATTTCCCTCTACAAGCGCCAGCGAATACCGCTATATTTATAGTGCTATTAGCCCTTGGTGCGTTAAGCCGCGATATCCCTATGGGAAGACATAACATGGAAAATAACCAAGTACAGTCTTAACAAGATAAGAGGCCCTGTGTGGTATTTAAGATAAAGCGACCGATAAAAGAAGAACCAAACGTGCAGCACATGCTTGAACGTATGCCAAAAAATGTTGCCGACTCTTTTACCGACGACCAGCTATTTTATTTAAATGCGGCGCTTGCAGGCAGACGCTGGGGCAGCCACAAAGTTGATGTAAGAGGCACTATCGGTTTGTTAAGAAGTAGGTACTACTTTGTATTACTAGCGGGTCGAGATAAGCGCGATCTATCACGTACCGAAAGCCGAATAGGTAAGTTAGTGATGGCAGCGGTTGTTGCTTTGTTCCTGTGCGTTTCATTAGTATTAGGCTTGGTACTGCTGTATATTTTAAAAAGCTGGCTGGGTATAAACCTTTTTGAAGGGTTTTCATTAGGTTTGTGGGATTGGCTAAATGGAAAAAGCTAGCTAATCATAAGTTATGCAGTTGGGAATGCGTTTTCTAACCGGGTAACTGGCGTCGCGCAACCACCTACAAACCGTTTCACTTGCATCGTGCTTTTGTATTGTTTTTAAAACAAAGTCTCTGCTAAGCGGGTTCTGAAGGCCTAAATTTAAATGCTGTTTCAATAACTCTTTAACTGTTACGTAGTGGACAGACCTAGCACTAAACATATCTAAACCGAACTCCACTATGAATTTATGCACTATTGCATCCTGCGGGCCGGCTTGCTTTGCATTTTTTAGATAATGATAAAACTCATTATCTAACTCACCCTGCTGTAGCTTTACAGAAGCCAAGCCAATCCAGCTGCCGCTCCAGGTAGGCCTCAATAATAAGCTTTTTTCATAGCTTAGTGCCGCGTTGTTTAAGTTAGCATTGTTGCGCTGCGTGTCTAATTCAACACTATCTAGTTCTTTACTTCTCTTTTCAACAACGGCTTTCCACTCGAACAACTGCCCCTGTATTTGATAGTAAAGGGCGTTGTTTGGGAAATAATCAATAGCATTCGCAATTTTACCTAATCCGCTATTTATTTTTTGCACTGACGCTTTGTTCGGTGATAGTTGCCATGCCTCTATATCGTTTTTCACGCTGTAATACGCATTACCCGCTATAAAAAGCTGCATACTCCATATAAAACCGAAACCGGCAAGTAGCACCATTATCCACTTAAGTATCAGGCGGTTATTTGTGAAGGCCTTGAGTAAACCGCTAGTCATTAGTCACTTCGTTTTGGTGGCCAACCGACACTATCGCACCAGGTCGTGTTACAAAAGTCTCTTGAGCAAAGTCATCACTAAATGTCGACACGACCTCGTAAGCAGCCTGCATATCGTTAGGTCGGCGTACAAGGTCGTGAGTGTCAGACGCCACTACATGAAATGCTTTGTTTCGCATCATAGATAATGCGAAATCTTCTACCTTGTCACCAAAGCGACCTGTTAACGCCCCTGCAGTAACCTGAAACATACAGCCTTGACGCTGCAGCCAGCTAAATTTGTGCTGCTCGGCTAATAGCTCGCGATTGCGCTCTGGGTGGGCTATAAGTGGCTGAACGTTATTTTTTAAAAGCCATTTTATAAGCACTTCCAAGCCTTGTGGTATATGGCTATGTGGCATCTCAAGTAACAAAATACGCTTGCCGTTATATTCGCCTAGAAATGGAAGCTCCTGTTGTTTATACCAAATAGGAATTAGTTCGTTAACGCGCACTTCCGCTGCGTACGAAAGGGAGAGAGGGATAGACGCATCGGCAATGGCTTTTTGGAATTCGTTAAAAGCGTGCCTAATGGTGTTCAACGTATTGTCGAAGTACCCTTTGTGGATATGAGGGGTACAAACCATATGGCGAACGCCGCTATCTACAGCTTGCTGTGCCATTTGTAAGGAAATGTCTAAAGACCTGGCACCATCGTCGATGCCAGGCAGTATGTGGCTATGTAAGTCTATCAATAAATGCTGTTAGCTGTTTTTATGACTGGTATACCCATATTGATCATAAAACCCAGCGTACCTTTGTGCTGCCCCTGATTTGCGTAAGTCTACTTGATTTAGTACTACACCATCAAGACGATGACCTACTTGTAAGAAGCGAGACAACCCATTGTTGATTAGCTTTTCGCTAGTACTGTCAGCACGCACAACGTAAATAACCGAGTCGCAAGAATTAGCAATAACCATAGAGTCGCTAACCGCTTGAGTAGGTGCGGTATCAATCACTACATACTTATATTGCGTTTTTAGTTGCTCAATAAGTTCGTTGAAACCTTTATCAGACAATAGCTCCTGCGGGTTAGAAGGAATAGTACCCGCAGATAGAATATCGATTTTGGATTCTTCATCTCTTACCAAACACTCATCAAAGGTATGAGACTTCAAAATAAGGTTGGCAACGCCCGGCTGATAGTTCGGAATGTTGAATTGCTTCCCTACACTAGGGCGACGTAAGTCTGCATCGATAAGGATAGTTTTATCCAACTGGCCTAACGCAAACGCCAAGTTAATAGAAACTGTAGTTTTACCTTCTTTAGGTACACTTGAGGTTACCATTATTGCTTGTTGTTCTTTATCTAAATTAAGTAACGACAAGCTGGTTCGTAGTGTACGCACAGACTCGGCAAACTGATGCTTTTTACCGTCGAAAAATGAACGAACAGGCAAGTCGGTCTTTTTCTTATGTGGTAGCCATGGAATAAGCCCCAACATACGTTGACCAAGCTTGCGCTCAACGTCTTCAACTGAGCGAATTCCGCTGTTAAGTGTTTCCATAGCAATCGCGAGAAACACGCCAAAACCAATACTGAATACAAATGCAGCACCAATTAATAACTTTTTGTTAGGTTTCGAAGGTACATATTTTGGCAAGGCTGAATCTAATACACGTGCATTAGCAGATTCAAAACCACCTAACTCGTCAGTTTCTTTTAAACGAGTGAAAAATGAATTATAAAGCTGCTGATTTATATCCACTTCACGCTGAAGGCCTTTACGCTGATTATCAAGTTCTGATAAACCACGGAATTCTGCTTTTGCACGAGAAACTTCTTTTTCGAGCTGAGTTACTCTGTCTTCAGACACTTCATATTGAGTTGTAATACTTGTGATCAAGTCTCGTATTTGGCCATTCAAAGTTTCTCTGATAGAAGATAGCTCTGCATTTGCAGCAATCATTCGCGGATGTTTCGGGCCGTATACGTTACTTAGTTCACTTACACGGGTCATAGCTTTAGCTTCGTCGCGGCGAACGTCTCTTATCGTAGGGTGATTAAGCACTTCGGGTAAACGAGCAATGTCATCTAATGAAACATCGTTTCTAGTTTGTTTGTAAATTACTGCATTTAGCTTGAGTGACGTTTGTGCGTCTAGCAATTGCTTACTTAATTGCTCAAGTTCTTCTGAAGCTAAACCAACAACACCATCTATGTTTACAACTTGGTTTTCTTCGTAGAATTTAGCTAAGTTACGCTCTGCTACATCTAATTTTTGCTTAAGCCCCTCAAGACTTTCCGTAAGAAAAGAGGTTGCTTTTGCAGTCATATCCAGTTTTGCTTGCAGATAATTTTCAATATAAACATCGGCTACCGCGTTAGCTAACTCGGCTGAAAGCGTCGGCGATTCGGTAGTGACAGTAATTCTCATCAACTGCGTATTGTCCACCATCTCAACCGTAAGCGCGCTCATTAACATTGAGGTTGCTTTGCGCTTTTTCGCGGCAAGAATTTGTTCTTCCGTGAGCTCTTTAGGCTCTTCCTGGGGAAGAAACGGCAAGGCTTCAATAAGATTTGCTTTTAAATCGTCAACGAAAGAAGGCTCTTCGTCTTTCGGCATAAATTCTTCGTTGTTGTAAAGTGACAAACTCTCAACAGTTCGTTCGGCAATTTGTCTTGATTGCAAAATCTCAAATTGAGTTTGCATATAGTCTTTACGCTTTGTATCTAAGCCATAGACTTCCTCAATTGAAACAACATTTGCCTTATCTGCCTCTACTAAGATTGTTGTTGTTGAGGTGAACATGGGCGTCATTCGCATAACTAGCAACGCCACTAATATGGTAAAAGCGAGTGCGAGTGAAACGATTCGAAATGCGTAACGCTTAATAATTCCTAAATAGTGAGCAATGTCGATGGTTTCATTTTCAAACACACCTGCATTAAGCTCTTCCCTGCTATTTACTGCCATTTTTATTCCTGCACGCTACGTAATTTAGAAGAAACGTTGATTAATGGTGATAATGTCACCAGGTTGAATCATGTCGCTAACCGTTACCGTGAACTCGTTAGTTCTACCGTCTTTTTCACGGATAATAGTAATCTTGTCGCGCGCTGCGCGCTCGGTGTACCCGCCAGCTAGGGCAGCAGCTTTGTTTACCGAAAGCCCAGGTTGATAGGCATAGCCACCAGGGCGTTTAACTTCGCCGTCTATAAAGAACGGACGATATTCTACAATAGCCACAGATACCGACGGATTAACAAGGTAATCCCCAAGAAGCCCATTGTAGATGAGCTGCTCAACTTCTGCAGCAGTCATACCCACAAGTTTGATTTCACCTAAGAACGGATAGTTAATTGTACCAACGTCAGGTAAGCGTACTTCCATTGACAGGTCATCTTGCCCAAAAACGCTTATCTGAATTCTATCGCCAGAGCCCAGTTGATATTGGCTCATACTTAAATTGCCCTCTTGGGCTACTACAACATTGGAAATAAACAAATAGCAAATAAAGAAGAAGCTTAAAACTACACTATTCTTCACAACGTAACCTCAGCTGAAATTCCTACTAGGTTCCTATCATAACCAATAGATTCTCTATTACTGTCTCTGTCAGCTAACTGATAGAACAAAGAAAACGATAAATAACGGCGAGCTTGATAATTTAAAGATGCTGAATATCTCATTAGTTCGTCGTCTCGATTATCGATGCCCTCATCATCAAGTATATACTCATTTGTCTCACGTGAAATGCTGACAGAAGAAGATAAACGATCAAGCCATTCATGGTTCCAAGACGCTGAGTAATCTCGACCTCGGATGAAGTTACCTTCACCATTTGTCTCGCGAGTATCTGCATTAGTTGATAGCTTAAACGTAGAGTAAGATAAAGGCTGCCACTCAACGCCTACTTCCCAGTCTGTGCCATAAAATGTACTTCTAGTCGCTGCTTCAAAATCCTTTTCTTTATAACCTACTTTCGCAAACCCCGTGGTAGCAGCCGTCGACTCCCATCTTAATCCTAAAAGAACACGAGTCTCATCACTATCGCGAGTTTCTATACCCGTTTGATTATCGTACCTTACATAAGTTTGAGTAACATCTAAAACAGCTGTCGTCGCAGTTCCAATCCGATAGCCTAGCTCTGCACCAATTTGATTTTTAACACGATCTCGAATCAAGTAGGCTTGCTCAGTTCTATCATAATCTAACGTTTCGCGATTAGCTTTTAACGTTATCATGCCGTCTGATGTCACCGCCCCGTACATATATTCGCCACCGAAAGCCGTACTTATATATCTGTCAGGAGTTGTAATAGCAGTGCCAAGCCCTAAAGAGAACCCAGTACCCCGCTCTTCATGTCCATCTTCAAATTGGGCTATAGCGTTAACTCGATGCCTGCTATTCAATTCAAACTGTCCAGATGCTTCTGCAAAGTGATCAGTGTAGTCGTCAGCACTGCTTGAAAAAAACACACCTCGCTCCAGTCGATAACCTATTTGTAGAGGATTGCCATCGACCTCAGTCGCTGCGATGAGTTCTGGTGAAAGTGTAGCGCGCCAACTATATATTTTCGGATCGTTATCTCTCGCGTAAGCAACATTGTCGACATACGCCATCGACGATGAAAATGATGGAATTAAATCGAATTGCCCAGCTTGAATTCGACCGGCCTCCTGTGCATATAGGGTTGGAGTGGCGCAAATTACCGACAGCGCTATAATGCTTTTGGTCCTTTTAATCATGTTTTTCCCTTCCTTCGATGACCTTTCGTACAATGATGCAATGAATTTTGTATATATTCTTTCAAACGCGATAACTCACTGTGTACACATTCTTCTTAAACGTGTCCATCTTTTACAATAAATTGGTGATTATTACCGAAACTGTTAAAAACTGTTTTATCCAGCAATAGGTATGCCGCTTTTAAAAGGTGCGTCTAACGTAAGTAGACTGACATAAAGTAAATCTTGGTAACTCCTGAGAGAACAAGCCCTACACACCACGTTAGATGGCCTTAAATACCATACAATACCTATATATTGTTTCATCAATGTGTCTACTAATTAAACTATGATGTGTGCAATCGCATTTGAGACAATATTGAAAGCGTTAGGTTAACATTCTACTCGTTTTGCACCAAATTAGTACGAAATAAATTAGATTTTGTAATAAAATTACAATGTGCAGAGAATATTGTTATCATGCACCGAAATACCATTAATCTAGACACAGTCAAAAAGTCACCAG
The DNA here is from genome assembly GCF_009811475.1 of Alteromonas sp. KUL150. Lineage (NCBI taxonomy): Bacteria > Pseudomonadati > Pseudomonadota > Gammaproteobacteria > Alteromonadales > Alteromonadaceae > Alteromonas > Alteromonas sp. KUL150. The sequence goes on along the minus strand of NZ_BLIJ01000003.1, from coordinate 30,257 downwards.
AACTTTTAATTCTAATCTGGAATAACTTTTTAGAGAATTTTTGGGCACCAATTTTGCTTACGCATTATAGTTAGAAATTGTCTTTACTGTTTTCTATACATAAGGCTTGGCTTTTTCATATAGCCAGCTGCATTCGCTTCAGACATCACTTTCATCTAGAGATTACCTAAATGGACAATAGAGTAGAATCTAACAAAGTACTTAAGGCTCATCCGGTAGAACCCAATACCAATGGCGGATTAGTTGTACGTAACCAAAGTGGTTTCTCAACCATATACAGGTTAATTGACCTTTCATTGGTCACTATCCTTTATTATTCGTGTGCTGCCTATTATGGTACACAGATTGACACCACAAGCCTCATCCTTCTATTTGTTAACGTTATATGCTTCCAGATTTCTGCAGAAGGTGTGGAGCTTTACCGTTCATGGCGTGGTCACGGAACACAAGAAATGCTGCGCGCAGCCGCGATAACGTGGGCACTGAGTATTTTAGGCACAATGACCATGGGCTATTTTTTCGTTCAAGAAATTCAGACTCCACCACCAGCCATACTCCTTTGGTTTGCGTCTTCGTTCGTTATTCTTATTATGTGGCGATTTGTGATGCGTAAGTTTCTTTTTCGCATTCGTAAAAGTGGTTTGAACTCACGTCGCTCTATTATTATTGGCGCTACTCAACTAGGTGCGAATGTCGCACTTCAAATACAGCAAAATGAACATTTAGGTATTAAATTCAACGGTCTATTTGATGACCGTGAGCCAGAGCGCCTGCCACACGAAATGCAAGGAGCGGTTTTAGGCAATATTGAAGCAGCGATAGAAATGGCAAAGCGTAACGAAGTTGATTATATCTATATTGCGCTACCAATGAGTGCAGAAAACAGAATCCGCACGATTTTAGAGCAATGTAGTGATACTACGGCAAACGTTTATGTTATTCCAAACTTCTTCATGTACAACTTACTAAATGCTCGCTGGCAAACGGTAGGCAACGTGCAAGCACTAAGTGTATACGATACACCATTCCAAGGCGCAAGTGATGTTTTAAAGCGACTTGAAGATATTGTGTTAAGCTCTTTGATATTAATCATGATATCTGTGCCCATGCTTTGTATTGCAGCAGCGGTGAAGTTAACGTCTAAGGGCCCTGCAATATTTAAGCAAAAGCGTTACGGCTTAGATGGTAAACAAATTACTGTTTATAAATTCCGGTCTATGACGACGCAGGACAATGGCGCGGTTGTTAAACAAGCCACAAAAAACGACGCGCGTTTAACGAAGATTGGTGGATTTTTAAGAAGAACGTCTTTGGATGAACTTCCACAGTTCATTAATGTTCTACAAGGTCGCATGTCCATTGTTGGCCCTAGGCCTCACGCTGTGGCGCACAACGAGGAATACCGCAAGATTATTACTGGTTACATGCTACGCCACAAGGTTAAGCCAGGAATTACAGGTTGGGCACAAGTGAATGGCCTACGTGGTGAAACTGAGACGACTAATAAAATGGTACAGCGCGTAGAATATGACCTAGATTACATACACCGCTGGTCTATTTGGTTTGATATCAAAATTGTATTTATGACCGTTTTCAATGGCTTTATTAATAAGAACGCCTATTGATAAGGTTCACTAAAGTTTTACAAAAGCGGCAATTTGCCGCTTTTTTTATATTCGTAAATAAGATGATGCAGTACACCGAGCATCCAGTGGATTGTGGTATCTGGCAGTGCCAACGTCACTATTGACGATAATACCCAGCTAGTTACAGAAAACGAATCTATCTATATCCCAATTGGTGCTGTACATGCTCTAGAAAACCCCGGAAAAATCCCTCTAGAGCTTATAGAGGTGCAATCAGGCGCTTATCTAGGCGAAGATGATATAGTTAGGTTTTCAGACCGCTATGGACGTGTAGAGAAGAAATAAGAGAGAGCGCTTTACGCTAACGTGATAAATATAAGCAGAGCTTTGGCTCTGCTTTTTTGTGCTTGAGGATAAAAAGGCTCTATTACCTACAACAATTGAAACTACAGTAACGGGTTGTCCACCCGAGATAAGAAAATCTCTTAACGGGCCTGGCTTCGATTTTCGGAAAACCCACTATTGGTGAGGTTAGTTGTTGGCTTATCCGTATCGGTCACTGCGATTTACTTTTTCGCTATGATTCTACACTTAGAGCTTATTCGCATTTTCCTTCACATAGAATCCTATATAGAAATTTTGCTATACTGCGCCGCTCAAATTCTCAACCTAAAAAGTCACAAAATTGCGCTTATTCATTTCCCTAATTCGTAACGCACTTGGCGGTGTTATCGCCTTACTTGATATAATAACTCGTGGCAGAAAACTTAAACGGTTGCCACAAGAACAACAGCAAGTCGAAAACGCCGTACAAGAATTAACACTTTATCAATTTTTTGCTTGCCCTTTTTGTATTAAAACACGCCGCGCTATATATAAAATGAATCTACCTATTCGCAAATGCAGCGTATCGAATGGGTCCCCGTATCGTGATGAATTGGCGCAAGGCGGAGGAAAAGTGAAAGCCCCTTGCCTACGCATAAAAACTCCTGAAAAGGATATTTGGTTGTACGAGTCTTCAGAAATTATTAAATATTTGCAGCAACGCTTTCAGTAAGTTGTTTATATTCGCCGATTGAGGGAATAGAAGATTGGCGACAAGGTAAATTTGCTTTAAAGTGAGTGTTTTATCTAAACCCCAAAAACGAAAAAAGGCGAGCATCCTGCTCGCCTTTTTCCGAAAGAACTTAAACTTAATTAGTTAATAATTAAGCTAATGCGCCTTTAGCCGCTTCGACTAGTGCGCTGAAAGCTGCTTTGTCATGTACTGCGATGTCGGCAAGGATCTTACGATCGATTTCAACAGACGCTTTCTTCAAACCGTTAATGAAACGGCTGTATGACATACCATTTTGACGAGCAGCAGCATTGATACGTGCAATCCATAGTTGACGGAATTGACGCTTGCGCTGACGACGGTCACGGTAAGCATATTGACCAGCTTTAGTTACAGCTTGTACCGCTACGCGATATACACGTGAACGTGCACCGTAATAACCTTTTGCCTGCTTGAGGACTTTTTTGTGACGAGCACGTGCGATAGTGCCGCGTTTAACTCTAGCCATTAATCAGTCTCCTAAGTCTTATACGTAAGGCAACATGCGCTGAACCAATTTGGTATCAGAGTCATGAACCAGTTTTTTGCCACGAAGGTGACGTTTACGCTTAGAGCTCTTCTTAGTCAGAATGTGACGTAAGTGAGACTGTTTGCTTTTAAAGCGGCCAGAACCCGTTTTCTTAAAACGCTTGGCGGCACCGCTTACAGTTTTCATTTTAGGCATTGCTAAAACTCCGCATTGTTAATATCGGTATTTATTGTGTTGCAGTCACGTCATACCGGTTAATGTTTAGCAGCAAGGTGTTTAAGGGTGCAGATTCCTTAAAACTTTAGACCGTTACTACTTCTTATTTGGGGCTAGTACCATGATCATCTGACGGCCTTCCACACGACGTGGGAAAGACTCGCATGTAGCGACTTCTTCTAAATCCGTTTTAACGCGGTTTAGTAAGTCGATACCGATGTCTTGGTGCGCCATTTCACGTCCGCGGAAACGGATCGTAACTTTGGCTTTATCACCACCTTCAAGAAAGCGACGCAGGTTGCGCAGTTTGACCTGGTAATCGCCTTCATCAGTGCCAGGGCGAAATTTAATCTCCTTGACCTGAATTTGCTTCTGTTTTTTCTTCTGCTCTTTTTGAGCTTTACTTTTTTCGAAGAGGAATTTGCCATAGTCCATAACTTTACAGACTGGCGGCTCGGCATTCGGACTGATTTCTACTAGATCTAGGCTCGCTTCTTCAGCGGCACGCGTAGCATCTGCTAGCGAAACCACACCAACCTGTTCACCGTCTTTGCCAATTAATCTTACTTCTCTGGCTTTAATCTCATCGTTAATGCGGGCTTTGTCGCCCTGAGCCTTATTGTTAGCGCCTTTAATGTGCTATTCCTCCAAACATTTAATTCTTCTGTCTGCTTTTGGGTGATTCTTAAGAATCGGAAAGTAAAACCAAAAGCAGACACCGTGTTGTGCATTATACACAAAATGCTCAACTATTTAATTGTCTTTTCTACAACTTCTTGTTGAGCCATGGCAATAAAGTCTTCCAGGCGCATTTTGCCTAGGTCGTCGCCGCGGCGAGAGCGTACTGCTACTTCACCCGCTTCCATTTCTTTATCGCCTACCACTAGCATATATGGAATACGCTTCAATGTGTGCTCGCGGATTTTAAAGCCGATCTTCTCATTTCGCAAGTCAGACTTTGCTCTAAACCCTAAATCATGCAGTTTTTTTACACAATCTGATGCATATTCAGCTTGTTTGTCGGTAATGTTCATTACCACAACTTGTTGAGGTGCCAACCACAGTGGGAAGAAGCCTGCGAATTCTTCGGTTAAAATGCCGATAAAACGCTCTAGTGAACCCAAAATAGCACGGTGAATCATTACCGGCACTTTGCGCTCGCCATCTTCAGCAACATAGGTAGAGCCTAAGCGACCCGGCATTGAAAAATCAAGCTGTACGGTACCGCACTGCCATGCACGGTCTAAACAATCGTGCAGTGTAAATTCAATTTTAGGGCCGTAGAACGCACCTTCACCTGGTTGATAATCGAACTCGATATTGTTGGCTTTAAGTGCATCCGCTAGCGCAGCTTCTGATTTATCCCATATCTCGTCAGCACCTACACGCTTTTCTGGGCGAGTTGATAATTTAACTTTGATATTTTCAAAACCAAACGCAGCGTATGTCTCATACACCATTTTAATACAGCCACTTACCTCATCTAGGATCTGTTCTTCTGTACAAAAAATATGAGCATCATCTTGGGTAAAGCCACGAACACGCATAAGACCGTGAAGTGCACCTGATGGTTCATTTCGGTGGCAGCAACCAAACTCAGCCATACGAAGCGGTAAGTCGCGGTACGATTTCAAACCTTGGTTGAAAATTTGTACATGACCCGGGCAGTTCATTGGCTTAATGGCATATTCACGCTTTTCAGATTCAGTTGTGAACATGTTCTCAGCGTACTTATCCCAGTGACCTGATTTTTCCCAAAGCGAACGGTCCATCATTAATGGGCCCTTTACTTCGTCGTAGCCGTATTCGCGTAGTTTTTTACGCACGTAACTTTCTAGTTCTGTGTAAATCGACCAACCATCGTTGTGCCAGAACACCATGCCAGGGGCTTCTTCTTGCCAATGGAAAAGGTTAAGTGCTTTACCAATTTTACGGTGGTCGCGCTTTTCCGCTTCTTCTAAGCGCTGTAGGTAAGATTTAAGCTGCTTTTTATCAGCCCAAGCCGTACCGTAGATACGCTGTAGCATTTTATTGTCGCTGTCGCCACGCCAGTAAGCGCCTGCCACTTTCATTAGTTTGAAGTGGTGACAGAACTTCATGTTCGGCACGTGCGGGCCACGACACATATCTGTATATTCTTCGTGGTGATAAAGTGCTGGGCGGTCGTCCTTGCTGATGTTTTCATCAAGAATTTCCATTTTGTAGCTTTCACCGCGCGCTTCAAACGCATCGCGGGCTTCTTGCCAACTTACTTTGTTTTTAACCACGTCGTAATTGGTTTTAGCCAATTCAAGCATACGCTTTTCTAATTTGGCTATATCTTCCTGGGTCAGGCTTTCTTCCATATCAACGTCGTAATAGAAACCGTTGTCGATAACTGGGCCGATAGCCATTTTGGTGTTAGGCCAAAGTTGTTTGATAGCGTGGCCTAACAAGTGCGCACAGCTGTGACGAAGAATTTCTAAACCTTCATCATCTTTTGCAGTGATAATTTGAAGCTGCGCATCTGCGTCAATCATATCGACGGCGTCGACTAACTCGCCGTTTACTTTTCCTGCAATGGTTGCTTTGGCTAAACCAGGGCCAATATCGTTTGCAACATCTAGTACAGAAACAGCGTTATCGAAAGCGCGTTGGCTTCCATCAGGAAGGGTAATTACAGGCATTTTAATTCCTTTACAGTGGTGACGCCTACTCTGCGCCACATGCATCTTTTTGAAAAATTTAAGCGTGCGCAATGGCACCCGTACATTGCTCTTTGTAAAAGCAAGGGGTGGATTATAACTAGTGTAGGTTCAACTTCAATATTCAAAAGCCGTTCTTGACCAAATAATGGTAGTTCGGGCTTTAAATTAATTATTTTGAATTAGGATTTATGCATTTATCGTTTTCTTATCCCATACTTCACGTAAATGCGATAGGTCTTCATGAGGCTGTTCTTATTCGATGATTTTTTAGTTGTCGATTGTACAAGCCTCGCAGTGGAACCTATAGTGAGATCGACGTCACAGCGCATGAAAAATAAGGTTAGTGAAATCGGCTATAGTGAAACCGGATTAAGTAACAAGGTCAACTTTTTTCAAAACATAGCGTACAGAGCGTTTATATGTGGCATTTTATTAGCGAGCATATTTCAGACGAGACTCAGCAGTTTTTTAGCTGCCAGAAAGCCGAACGGGTAAGCGGCGGCGATACTCACGACAGTTTTATTATTAAAGACAGTACGCATCGCTATTTCGTTAAAACAAGACGCTACGACGATACGCAGCAACTGTTCCTTGAAGCTGAGGGGCTTAAAGCAATAGCAAGCTCACAAACTATTGCTACCCCACGTGTTATTTGCCACGGCATAACCAAAAACGAAACGCCCAACATGGAGTATTTGGTCCTTTCTCATATTCGATTTATTGAACCAAGCACCGAGAGCTACTTCAACCTTGGGCAGCAATTAGCGTCGCTGCACGCCCTTAATGCGTATACTAGTTATGGCTGGCCTCACGATAACTATATTGGTGCTAACGTTCAAACTAACGGTCGAATGGCGTCTTGGGCTGACTTTTTCGCCGAAAAGCGTATTGGAAGTATGCTGGAGCGCCTGGCTACGGCTGGGCTTTGGGATAAAAAAGAGGGCAATATCGACGATATTGTTACTTATGTACGAAACCTCCTTAGCCTACATCAACCCCACCCGTCACTATTACATGGCGACTTATGGGCTGGAAATGCTGGCTTTAATAACAAAGGGCCTGTCTTGTTTGACCCAGCGGTATATGTAGGTGATGGCGAGACAGATTTAGCTATGGCAGAGCTGTTCGGAGGTTTTCCCCAACCTTTCTTTGATGGCTACCATACACACACACCTATCGAAAAAAATTACCAATTAAGAAAACCAATCTACCAGCTTTACCATATTTTAAATCACGGGTTATTATTCGGCGCGCATTACATAGCACAAGCAAAACAGCTTTTAGATGATATCTACAGGTCCTAACGACGCTAGAACCGCCGAACGCGAATTTAAAATAGAGAGCACTTAAATTATGACAGACTCAGGCCCTGTTGCACTGATTACCGGGGCGGCTAAGCGTATTGGTGCAGCCATGGCAACGCGTTTACACAGCGAAGGCTTTCGCGTAATTATTCATTATGGTCACTCAAAAGACGATGCACACACCCTTGCACAAAAACTCAATAACATCCGCCCCGAGTCTGCTACCTGCTTGCAAGCTAACTTGTGCGATAGCGAAGATGTGGAAGCCCTTAGCGAAAATGCAGTAAACGTATGGGGGCAACTGGATGTACTTGTTAACAATGCGTCGAGTTTTTACCCTACTCCAATTGGCAGCATTTCAGAGGAAGACTGGTTGTCTTTAGTAGGAAGTAATGTGAAAGGGCCTTTGTTCTTATCTCAAGCGTTAGCCCCTGCGCTTAGAAAAGCGAAAGGCTGCATCGTTAATATGGTAGACATGCACATTGACCGCCCATTACCCAAACACAGCGTTTACTTGCTGGCAAAGTCGGGGCTTGCCTCGCTCACACAGTCACTAGCCATAGATTTAGCCCCCGATATTCGGGTAAATGGTATAGGCCCTGGCGCAATACTCTGGCCAGAAAGAGAAATGGAAGACGATGAAAAAGACAAACTATTGTCGAGTATTCCCTTAGGAGAGCTAGGTAAACCTGAGGATATTGCTAAAACGCTTTCATTTTTAATATCGGCGTCTTATGTCACCGGTCAGATTATTTTTGTAGATGGTGGACGAAGCCTATACACAGGAGCATCGGCATGAAAAAGCCTGCACGTAACGCAGTAATACGCTGCGGTGCGGTTACTATTGCTGCGCTGTCACTGGTAGGCTGCTTTGGCAGTACTACCGTAAAACACAGCTTAGACGACTATGCTGAACGCCTTTCTCGGGTACTCGACATGCCTCTTCCAACGCTATTTGAGAAAGGTATTGTAAAGCCATTACCTAAATTAACTGACTCAGCTACCCTTAAACACAATATTGAAGGTATAAGTATAAACCTGCGGGAATTCTATGCGCTGCAAGATTGTGAGTTAGGAACGGTGGTGGCTGAACGCAATACATCGTTAGGCAAAAGTCAGCTACCTTCACAACGGTTGGTTCATGAAAGCAAATTGCTTACTGTGTTGAGAGACTGTGAAGCAGCATTGAAGGAAACACAGAACAATGCCACCAGTAAACTCGCCAATACAATAGCCTCTTGGCGCGAACAAAAAACGTTAGATTACGGCAAAACATGGGGAAATCTTATTCAGGGAAGCCAAGAATTGCGCCTGGCGCTAAATACACCTGAACGCTTGCTGTCCATTGAAAACAACAAAGACGCGTTATCAAGCATAAATGCGCTCTTTTACCTGAATACATTAAACAGTGCAGAAACTCTTGAGAACCCTGTAGATAGCACTGAACTGGAAGAGCAATTACAAATTATACGCAGTGCGCGTTTGCCAGCCACACTGTGGCAAACGCAGCAAACGCTAACTGATGCATTGTCTGAACTTACCCCTGTATTGACCACAAAGCTTGCCGAAGTAAGCTGCCCTAACGGCAGAGCCAGCGACCAGGCTGAAATACTGCGTAATGTGTTTTATCTCTTTTTTATCGAACAAATACAGCCCGTAGGCAGCTTGGTTAATCAATATCACTACAAGCTAATGTCTTTGTGGGATGCGTGGATTGACGACCCTTCGCTACATAGCGACCTTAAAGAATACATAGAGTCCGAAGCAAAAGAAGGCTTTGAACAATACAGCCAGGCAATGCAAGCACATGTGAACCTGTGGCAACAGTTTTTGGGCCGCTGTAACTTATCGCCTGTTGCCCCTAGCTGATACAAATAGACGCTACGTTGCACAAAAAACATTAAAGAAAACAGTGGAAGGCTGCTCACGAACGCGCCCAGAAAAGCGCATCGCCAAGTTAAAGTGACAGTTAAAGCGGCAGGTACACCTACAGAATTAAAAAGCCGCTGTGAAAGCGGCTAAAGAATATTCTCTCCTGCCTCGGGATCTCTTGAGTTTCGTGCCTGCTCTCTTATTTCATGCGCGTCAGACGTTACGTCATCTTCACCCTGCTGAGCCTTAACCAGATTTTTAGCCGCGCTTGACGTTGCGTGCTGCGTATCTTTGCTCTTGGTGTGAACATCGGCGTTAATTGCATTTACCGCAACGGCATCGTCTGCCTTATCGTCTGCCTTATCGTCAATGTTCTCGTCTTTGTGGCCGTCTCCGCTATTGCCTTTCCGCTTTTCAATCTCGTCTTTCGGCTGGCCGTAAGTATCATTCTGTGATGTGAATTGAGACGCTGGCTTTTCTGTTCTCTCATTTTTTTCGTTAATGCCTTCGATTCTAGCTGTATTGGCACCTTTCACGGTTAACCCCTGTGGAAATATAATTTCCCGCGCATCGTCAGGCATGCTAATACCGGCTTCAAGAAAGGCTAGCGTAATGTTCCGCATTAGCACCGATGACATTTTGACCACACTGGTTTTCTCTACATCCACCCAAAAGTAAACTTTCAAATTGTAAGTGGATGAGCCTAGCTCATCGATAAGTATTTGTGGTTCAGGGTCGCGAAGTACGTTTTCCTGCCCTATTGTGATTTCACGTGCCATTTGTTGAGCATGCTGGATGTCTGCATCATAGCCAACGCCCACAACGAATTGCCCCCGCATAAGCGGGTTAGCGGTAAGATTTTTGATAACGCCTTTGTAAATAGTCGCGTTAGGGATTTGAATATGATTGCCATCGAAATCTACCAGCGTTGTGGCTCTGGCGGTAACCTTTTGAACAATGCCGGTAAAGTCATTAACCTGAACAATATCGCCAATTTTGAAAGGGCGTTGAATAGTAAGCAGCAAACTAGAAATAAAGTTTTCAGCAATATCTCTAAACGCAAAGCCTAGTATAAGGCCAACAACCCCAGTTCCACTTACCACTGCAATAGCAAACCCAGTAAGCCCTGCTAGAAACAAAAACAAATAGATGCCAAGCAAAATGAGTACTAAGCTTACGCTTCGCTGAATAACTGATCGCAGCAGTGGTGACGTTGTTGTGCGGGTTAGAGGCTTAACCAGAACCTTGGCAACATAGGGTGCCAGCAATATAAACACCAACATGACTACCACACCGAGAGCTAGACCGGGTAAACGATAGACAAAGTTATTCCAGAGCTCAGCAAGTAAAGATTGGGCGTTAGATAAACTTGTTACACCGCCGCCTTCAGTACTTTGCATGAAGGTAGAGAAAGGTGGAAGCCACTGAATCGATGATATTGTTGATAACATAACCTAGTTCCTTGGTACAATGTTTTGTGCATTTGCGCGTTGTTCTAGCTTCTAATTAAACCAAGTCGGACCTAGCCCGGTCAGACACAGCCCGCCGCGTCTATTAAAGCAGTGTAAACAGGTATTCTCAGCGCAATTACAGAAGAGTTTGTAAAACGTTTTACGCTGCTATAACGAGATAAGATCCCAGTCCTATCGTGAAAAGAAAACTTCCCCAGATAGCATGCTCAATAACCACCACTGGCGTTGAGTTTGTATGCATGTAGCGATAGCCGAATATCGCGCCGCCTATCCAAGACACCACTACGGCAACCCAGTTTCCATAAACCAAGTGAGCTAATCCAAATAGAAACGTACTTAACGCCCATCTCGCATATTTAGACGGCAAAATGCGCTTATAGCGATGAAAGAAAAACGTTCTAAATATAATTTCTTGGGGAATAACCGAAACTATCGGGTAAATGAGCAGCGTTGCTACCCACATCCAAGGCTGATTCATAGGCCAATGCAAAAACAACTCTGGTTTTAAAAAGTAAACCACTAGCGCAAGCAAGCTCGCCCACGGTAAAAATAGCCGTAGCGTGCTTTTCAAATGAATTTTATAGTCGTCCCAATGCCATAATTTAATGCGCTTAAATTGTTTATCCGCTAACAAAATGGTCAAACAACAAAGCCCCATAATGCCCAAAATTGGCATGAGGTAGTCTGCAAAATGTTTAATCCAATACAGCACGGCAAAGGGAACCGCCACAAATAGCAAGATCAATTCAGACCAAAGCTTTGCCACAACACACCCCTTCTAAAAACGCTAGCCGTACGCACCCTGTTAGCCTATTAACAGGCAAGTGCGAAACAACAAATTAATTACCAACTGATGACAGTTTTATGAATATTATCTGTATATGAAATTGTAGTGCCAAAATGGCAGGTACAGTGAATTAATTGATTGCAACTTTAGCCTATATGCCAAAGCTGATAAGTAAGCACCTAATTTCCAATAATTTTTACTTTAGCTTTGCCTTGAATAGCAGTTAACTAACGACGAGAATAAGTGAAAAATCACGATGTAAATCTATGAATAAAGGCTAGCCAGACTTCTAAACTCAGGTAGTGTTTGTACAACGCACAGAAGTCGTGAAATAATTGCACAAGATGTATAAGGCGAAACCAATGACAAAAAGCAGCCCTAGCGACGTTCTAAAACAGATTGAAAAACATTACGCATCACTCTCTCCTTCAGGCCAATCGATCGCGCATTATATTCAGCAAAATCCTATTGCGGTGCTTAGCCAATCCATATCACTTATTGCGGAAAAAACAGGTACATCAAAGGCAACGGTAAGTCGCTTTTTTCGACAGCTAGGTTTCGACTCTCATCAGCAGGCAAAAGATGCACTGGTGCAGCTAAGGGAACAAGGCGTTCCGGTAGTTAGCCCTTCAAGTGGTGTATTGCAGCACGAGAGCGACAGCAAAAATCTGGCGAACACGTTTGAAGGCACGTCACCCGCTGCATTAAACGAAATAGCAGAAATACTTGCTACCGCCCAACAAGTCACATTAATAGGGTTTCGAAACGCCTATCCTATTGCCCTTCATTTCAGACAACAGCTAAAACAAATTCGTACGTCGGTTCGCGTGTTGCCTCAGCCTGGGCAAACGTTGAGTGAAGATATTATCGACTTAACTGAAAATGACGTTGTGGTTTTATTTGGGTTTCGCCGTAGGACGCGCCAGTTTAAATATGTTCTAAATAGTATTAAACATTGCAAGACGGTACTTATTACCGACCCAACGGGGCAAGGCTACCGGCAAGATGTTGATCACCTGCTGATAACCCATATTGGCGGAGACTCACCTTTTGACAGCTACGCGGCGCCTATGAGCCTTGTAGCCTCGCTGTGTAACTTAACTTACGAAGTGTTAGGTAGTGCAGCTGCAAACCGAGTGGATGCCATTACCGACATTTATATACAAATGGATGAATTAGAGAACCCTAAGCGCTGACACTTCCATTCGTACGCTTTTTAAGCAATACTACCAAATCCCCTAGCAGGTATTTTTTATTTTTCAAGCGAAGAAGGAACTTTTTAGCTAAAAAATAGGTATAAGTGAAATTAACGTTAATTTTGCTGCTTTGGACGTGTTGTTGGAGTAGATATGGATAAAACACAAGTGGTCATGGAAGAAGCTAACGGTGTGTTAGATTTTTGGTTCGGGGAACTTTCGCCCGAACAATGGTTTGAAGAAGACGCGGCGGTTGATAAAACCATCACGTCTCGATTTTCTAAACTGCGTTTAGCTGCATTAAACGGCGAACTATGGCCTTGGCGTGCCACCCCCATTGGTCGCCTTGCAGAAATCCTACTTCTTGATCAATTTTCCCGAAATATATTTCGGGGTCATGCCGATGCCTACAGCGCCGACAACATTGCTTTAGTATTAGCACAAGAAGCGGTAAGCGTTGAGGCCGATAAAGTGCTTACCCCACAGCAACGCACATTTTTGTATATGCCCTTTATGCACAGCGAGTCCCTCGCTATTCATGATGTAGCCCTTGAACTATTTTCACAGGAAGGGCTAGAGCAAGCCTTCGAATTTGAACAGCGACACCAAAACGTGATAGAGCGGTTTGGTCGATATCCGCATCGAAACAAGGTGTTAGGTCGTGAATCAACCCAAGAAGAAGTTGCCTTTCTAAAAAATACCCCTAAAGGATTTTAAGGGTTAGTGCTGCTCTTTCGAAGCGCCCTGCTCGTAAGCCGCTTTTTTCCATTTTCCACCATTCATCACATTTTTACTCCAGCGCCTGTTAAAAAGTAACAAACGTTTCCACTTGACTTTTTAATGAAACATATGTTTCATAGAAAGACAAATAAAAGTAAAAAATGATGTTAAGAACACGCTGTGAGCTCACCTTTTGTAATCAAGCCCTGTGACAAACGATATGAGCAGGCAATTAAATCTTTAGAAACCTCGTCTTGTAAGAACAGCAGTAATGCCAAAAACGTTGCAACAGACGATGCTTTACTTAGCGGCCTGGGCCTGGCGGTAAAAGACTTGTTTCATGTGAGAGGTTTGCCAACGGCAGCAGGTAACCCAGACTGGGAAGCCACTCATCTGGTACCAGAAACTACCAATTGCTGTGTAGCAAATATGCTTAATGCAGGTGCCACGTTTAAAGGCAAAACTATTACCGACGAGCTAGCCTACAGTTTACATGGTCAAAACAAGCATTATGCTTCGCTAGTAAACCCGACTGCACCGGCGCATATTCCGGGCGGCTCTTCATCTGGCTCTGCGGTGGCGGTTAGCGCTCACCTTGCAGACATCGGCCTTGGAACCGATACGGGTGGCTCCATTCGCGTTCCATCAAGTTATCAAGGTCTATGGGGGCTTAGAACTACTCATGGGCTCATACCTTGCGACAACATGGTCGCGCTTGCACCATCATTCGACACAATCGGGTGGATGACAAGAGACCTTGATACGCTGCAAAAAGTCGCTGAGGTATGCATAGCCGGTGCGTCTGCAACTGGTGTATCTCTAAATAACGAAGAGCAGGCAGCAATTGGTGATGACCCCTATTTTGGGGTAGCTACTCATTTATTTGAGAACGCGGCCCATGGGGCACTGTGTAAAACATGGTTACGTAAGCTTGGAAAAAGCAACAAGCACGTGGCGTTATCTGCCGATCAGTTAGACCTTCAATTATTACAAACCGCTGCAACTTTTCGCACATTACAAGGTGCAGAAATTTGGCAGCAGCACGGCGAATGGATTGAGACAACTCAACCCGATATTGCCGACGATATTATGTTGCGCTTGAATTGGTGTAAAACCATAACAACACATGATGTACAACAAGCCAAAGCGCAGCAAGAAGTGGTGATTAACCAGCTAAATATGCTCTTCGAGCATATAGATGTATTGGTAATTCCCACAACACCAGGCGTTGCACCTCGATGCGACGCCGATGAAATGACATTGGCAAATGATAGGAACGCGCTTCTTGCGCTTACCGCAGTAGCGGGGCTTGCTGGGCTACCCCAGCTTCATTTGCCTTTATTTACCCTACATAACGCTCCATGCGGTTTATCGCTTGTGGGCAAAAAAGGCAACGATCTTGCACTTCTCGCGTTAGCCAAAAAGCTGACCACTGGCTAAACGTGTATCGCACACGCTTACTGGGCTTTCTCGCTAATTTAGAAAGCAAAAAGAAGAATATTATGCAGTGTTTATAACAAGTTGACTGCCGTTGCTAAATTTTCGAAGGATATAACAATGAGTGAAAAACCAAACATCGCGTTTACCGCCCCACACTATGCCGCATCTCAAGTGGGATTAAATATATTAGAAAAAGGCGGTACAGCAATTGAAGCAATGGTAGCTGCTGCGGCGTCTATCGCCGTTGAATACCCTCACATGAATGGGATGGGTGGCGATGGCTTTTGGCTTATTAGCGAGCCAGGCAAGCCCCCCGTTGGCATTGATGCGTCAGGCGTTGCTGCGAAAGGTGCAACCCCTTCGTTTTACGAGGGTCTAGATGCAATTCCTAGCAGAGGCGGTAAGTCTGCGCTTACTATGGCCGGTGCAGTAGCCGGCTGGAAAAAAGCCCTTGAGATAAGCCACGAATGGCAAAGTGGAATGCCGCTGAGCACATTGTTTGATACCGCTATAAGCCAAGCCAATTGGGGAATAGAAGTTACACAAAGTTTGGTTGATGCCAGTAACAAAACTTTCGATGAGTTGAGTCTTGATGAAAATTTTGCGCAGTTTTTGATAAAAGGCAAAGCCCTTAAAAAAGGGAAGATACTTAAGCTGACTAAACTTTCTGAAACCTTAGCGCATTTAGCCGAAAAGGGCTTAGATGATTTTTATCACGGTGAACTTGCAGCACAACTTGCTGAAGACTTAGAAGCCGCTGGCTCCCCTATTCGCCTTGAAGACTTTAAAGATTACGAAGCAAAAATTGTTGAACCCTTATCGGTATCGACCAGCAAGGGTAAGCTATATAACTTGCCAGCGCCTACCCAGGGTGTGGCCTCATTAATTATTTTAGCCCTCTACGACAAAGTTCAACATCTTGGCAGTACCGATGCAGATATGGTGCATTTACTCATTGAGTGCACCAAGCAAGCCTTCATTGCACGTAACGCAAATGTGACTGACCCATCGCGTACGCCTGTAGATTTACAAAGCCTATTGAGTGACGACGCACTGGAGGTGATGGCAAAGCGTATCTCATTGCATAAAGCGTTGCCATGGCCTCATGAGGCAAAACACGGCGACACAATATGGATGGGATGCTGTGATTCGCAAGGGCGAATGGTGAGCTACATTCAATCGCTTTATTGGGAGTTTGGTTCAGGCGTGGTCAGCCCGCAAACCGGCATTGTGTGGAACAACCGCGGCACCTCTTTCTCACTTGATCCTTCTAGTAATCAGTACCTAGCGCCGGGGTTAAAACCGTTTCATACATTGAACCCAGCATTCGCTGAACTCATAGATGGTCGCCGAATGAGCTACGGCACTATGGGTGGTGAAGGACAGCCACAAACTCAAGCCGCCTTGTTTGCTCGCCACATCTATCATGGGCAGCCTATCGCCAAGGCGATTTCATTAGGCCGTTGGCTGCTTGGTAGAACTTGGGGCGATCAAAGTCACAACTTAAAAGCAGAAAGAGATCTTGTTGAATACGTAGGTGAAAGCCTGGTCGCTCGGGGCCATGACATGGTGACGGTAGACCCATGCAACGAGCTAATGGGTCACGCGGGCGCGATTATTCGCGACACTGAAGGCACGGTGACCGGAGCCAGCGACCCACGTAGCGACGGTAAAGCTTATTTAGGACATCGCTAGCACACCTTACTTTTGCCCAAGAGCTTAAGTAACAACTATCAGTTAATCATTTAATCGAGAAATAAATTACATGCAGTTTTTAATGGATAACCTTACGGTTATATTGTCTTTAATAGGTACTGGCATATTTGCGGGTTTGTTAGCGGGTATGCTCGGTGTAGGTGGCGGCATCGTTATTGTGCCGGTGCTGTTCTTTTTGTTCCAAGCTTTGGGGGTATCCCCCGAGAGCGCAATGGTTGTAGCAACAGCAACATCGCTAGCGACTATTGTGCCTACCTCAGTAAGCTCTATTCGCGCCCACCACGCAAAAGGTAATGTTGATTTCGAATTACTTAAGGCTTGGGCCATATTTATACTTATCGGCGTTCTGGCAGGAAGTTATTTAGTAACCGTAGTTAACCCTACGTTTCTCACTTTACTGTTCGGAGTAATTGCAACGCTTTCAGCAATCAACATGCTTATTGGTAAAAAAGACGCGCTGTTTCAGGGCCTTCCCGGACGCGCCGGGCAATCAATTATGGCCAGCTGTATTGGCTTGTTTAGCGCTATGGTAGGTATTGGTGGTGGCACACTTACTGTTCCTACTCTGACTTTTTGTAACTATCCCGCTCACAAAGCAGTGGGTACAGCAGCGGCAGTAGGCTTAATTATCTCCCTTCCTGCAGCGCTAACCTTACTTTTTGTTGGTGCAACTCCTGCAGATGCGCCTTATGCCACCTTCGGTTATGTAAACTTGTTAGGTTTTGCCTGCATTGTGCCACTAACCGTGCTGTTTGCTCCGGTAGGCGCAAGCATTGCCAACAAGCTAGATGCGGGGCTACTTAAGAAAATCTTCGCCGTTGTTCTAATCATTACAGGCTTGCGCATGTTAGCGCAAGTGCTTATCTAGGAGTGCTCTCATGTCTAACGAAATGGCTAACAGAACAATTAACGGTGCTTTAGCACCTTTATCTCCACCTCCCCGTTTGCTTATGGGCCCGGGCCCCATCAACTGCTACCCCCGTGTTTTAAGCGCAATGTCTACGCAGCTCGTGGGGCAATACGACCCTGTAATGACTGGATACATGAACGAAGTCATGCAGCTTTATCGCGATGTTTTTAATACCAAAAATCAGCAGACATTTTTGGTTGATGGCACGTCGCGTGCTGGCATCGAAGCCGTGTTGGTGTCAGCTATAGAGCCGGGCGATAAAGTGCTAGTGCCTATTTTCGGGCGCTTCGGGCATTTGCTTGCCGAAATTGCCGAACGCGCCGATGCAGAAGTGCATACCTTAGAAGTGCCGTGGGGCGAGGTGTTTACGCCTGAGCAAATTGAAGCTGCGGTTAAAGAAGTGAAACCAAAGCTCTTGGCTATTGTGCAAGGTGATACGTCTACAACCATGCTTCAACCTTTGGCCGACATTGGCGCTATTTGTGAAGAACATAACGTTTTGTTCTATTGCGATGCCACAGCTTCTATAGGCGGCAACCCGCTTGACGCGGATGCATGGAAATTAGATGCAGTGTCTGTGGGCCTGCAAAAGTGCTTAGGTGGCCCATCGGGTAGCGCCCCAATTACGCTTAGCGATAAGTTCGTTAGAACTGTGCGTACTCGCCACCATGTAGAAGCCGGTATTCGCGACGCGCATCACGAATCAGCCCGCGGACCGAAAATTCGTTCAAACTATTTTGATTTGCCTATGATCATGGATTATTGGGGTGAAGAGCGTTTAAACCATCACACCGAAGCAGCCAGTATGCTGTATTGCGCCCGCGAGTGCGCTCGCCTGCATCTAGAGGAAGGCCAGCAAAACGTAATTGCCCGACATAAGGTCGCTGGCGATGCCATGCTAGCCGGTGTTCAGGCTATGGGGCTTAAACCTTTTGGCGACTTGAAACACAAAATGTACAACGTAGTAGGGGTATATATTCCAGACGGTGTACAGGGTGAAGAAATACGCGAAACCCTTTTGTTGCGCTTCAACATCGAAATAGGCACCAGCTTTGGCCCTTTAAAAGGCAAAATATGGCGTATTGGTACCATGGGCTACAACGCCCGAGAAGATGCCGTACTGCACACGCTTCAATCTCTTGAAACCGTGCTGCGCATGCAAGGATTTAAGGCGCCGGCAGGCAAAGGAGTAGATGCAGCACTGGCCGTGTATGAAGACGCTAAGCTTGCGGGAGCGACGAATGGGTGAATTTGCTGAATTAGCAATTCAGGTTATGGCAAGGTGCGAAACATTAGGCACCTTAAGTCAAAACCCTTCCTGTCTGGACAGGCGCTATCTCACCGAACAGCATCGACTTGCAAATCAACTGGCCTCGGGCTGGATGATTGAAGCTGGCATGACGACGTGGCAAGACGCAGTGGGTAATATTTGGGGTCGCTACACCTCTAGCGTACCAAACGCCCCTCGGCTGATATTAGGTAGCCATTTAGATACCGTGCCTAACGGCGGTAAATATGATGGAATGCTGGGTGTTGTTGCTGCTATCTCGCTGGTCGCCATGTTCGATGGCACACAAACCAAGTTTCCTTTTCACATCGATATTGTGGGTTTTTGTGATGAAGAAGGCACACGATTTGGCACCACGCTTTTAGGTAGTAGAGCACTAACCGGAAAGTGGGAAGACCAGTGGCGCTTTTTAAAAGATGAAAACGGAATAAGCCTTGAGCAAGCCATGGTGAACTTTGGTTTGAACTTCGACGCGGTAAACAGTGCAGCTATCGCTCGTACTGATATTTTAGGCTACCTGGAGTTACACATTGAGCAAGGCCCTGTTTTGGAGCAAGAAAACTTGCCAGTGGGCGTAGTCAGTGCAATTGCAGGTGCAAAGCGTTTTAATTTCACTATAGAGGGCATGGCCGGCCACGCGGGCACAGTGCCAATGTCGATGCGAAAAGACGCGCTTTGTGCAAGTGCAGAAATGTTATTGGCGGTTGAGAATATCAGCCTACAGCGCCCAGGCGTAGTAGCGACAGTGGGTAAAATTGAAAACGCGCCCAACGGCGTAAACGTTATTTCAGGTCGCACCCGCTTTTCGTTAGATATTCGCAGTGAAGACGATAATTTACGAGATTCTGTATTGGCAGAAATATTGCAAAAATTTGATGAGATTGCGCAAAAAAGGCAGTTGACGCTTAGTCGAGAACAAACCCACAGCGCGCCAGCAGTTCACTGCGATGAATATCTAAAAAAAGCGCTGGTGCGTGGTGTTGAGGAAAGTGAAATTGCGCCGCGGGTGCTTGCATCAGGTGCGGGGCACGACGCGATGGCGATGGCGGATATTTGTCCTGTCGCCATGTTGTTCACTCGCTGTAAAGGAGGCATTAGCCACCACCCGGCTGAATCAATAACTCACGATGATGTCGCCGCAAGTTTGTCTGTACTTTATAAAACCATTAGCAAATTACAGCATGCTTAGTTGTAACATTGGTTGAGCAGCACTTTTTAATTTTAACAATGCTTTGCTTCAATAAACGCATATTCTATGTTTGCAAAGCTTTGTGAGGTCTTCTTTTGCTCAATATTGAACCACTATAGTTTTAAAGGGTTGATAATGAAAATAACAAGGATTTACAACGATGAAGCAGGCAAAAGCCACTTTGGTGAAGTGGAGATTGCTCTTAAAGACGGTGGCCCTATCGGGATGCTTTCAGAGAAGTTTGGCGCAGATAAAATTATCTTTCGCGAAACGCCGGCAGACTACGACTTCAAATGGCATCCAGCCCCTGCTCGCCAACTGCTTTTCATTCTGAAAGGTCGAGCAGAATTTACTGTATCAAATGGCGAGCGCCACGTGTTTGGCGCGGGGGATGTGTTGTTACTAGAAGACACAGAGGGCGAAGGCCATTGTTCTCGCGCTATGTATAACGAAGTGCGCCATTCAATATTTGTTACCTTAGGTGAAGGCGTTGCGCTATAAAACCTATTGCTTATCCCGTTTTCCTGCTGATAGTTAAAGTGCGCCAGATTGGCGCATTTTTTTGTTATAGCACCAAGATGGGGCTCCTTAATTACCAGTGCTATTCGCTGCTGACAAAATAATCATTTAACTTTCGTAAATTCAACCACTTAAAAAACCCTCACCATACAGACCATTTGGTCAACATCTTGCAATATTCCCGTTTTATCTACCTTTTGCATGGAGTAAGGGAATAAGCATGTCTTCCAGCAACAACGAGTTAATATACGACTTACATGACAATCCAGCTTTGCTGCCCGCTCTTACGGCTGCTTTCCAGCATTTATTAGCAAGTTTCGTTGGGGTAATAACACCTACGCTTATTGTCACATCCTCGTTGGGTTTAACTGAACACACACCTTATTTAATTAGTATGGCGCTTTTTGTAAGCGGCATTGGCACAGCCATCCAAACTAAGCGAATTGGCCCGGTTGGCAGTGGTCTTGTGGCCATTCAAGGCACAAGCTTTGCGTTTATCAGCGCATTGATTTTGGCCGGCGGTCAGGTAAAAGCAAGTGGCGGAACCTCTGAGGATGTTCTGGCGCTGCTATTTGGGCTCACCATGGCGGGCGCGCTGGTAGAAATTGTATTCAGTTTTTTTGTAGGCCGACTACAACGTATTATCACTCCGCTTACCACCGGCATTGTTATTACTGCAATAGGTCTAAGCTTGATTAATGTGGGAATGACAGACCTTGCGGGAGGATTTAATGCAAGTGATTTTGCCAGTACCGACAACTTGCTTGTAGGTCTGGGAGTCTTATTGATTATTGTATTTTTGAATGCATCGACTAATCACTGGCTTCGATTAAGCGCTATTTTTATCGGCATGGCTGTGGGCGCAATTTATATCGCTTTAACCAAAGGGTTAGATTTTAACGGCTTATCTTCACTTTCTATTGTTGCCATTCCCACTCCGTTTGCCTATGGCATCGATTTCGACATCAATTTGTTCCTTCCTGTCGCGCTTATTTACTTATTTAGCGCAATAGAAACGGCAGGCGACCTTACGGCAAACAGTCTCTTCTGTAAGCAGCCAGTGAGCGGGCCTGTGTATTTAAAACGAATTAAAGGCGGCATTCTTGGTGACGGCGTAAATTCGTTGCTTGCCGGTATGTTCAATACGTTTCCCAACACCACATTTGGACAAAACAACGGCGTGATCCAACTAACCGGAATCGCCAGCCGTAAAGTCGGCTTTTTCGTTGCGGGGCTATTTGTGTTTATAGGGTGCTTCCCCATCGTTGGCGGAGTTTTACAAGCAATACCGAAACCGGTTTTGGGCGGCGCGACCTTGGTTATGTTTGCCATGGTAGCCGTGGGCGGTTTAAAACTCTTGGCGAGCT
The DNA here is from genome assembly GCF_009811475.1 of Alteromonas sp. KUL150. Taxonomy (NCBI): domain Bacteria; kingdom Pseudomonadati; phylum Pseudomonadota; class Gammaproteobacteria; order Alteromonadales; family Alteromonadaceae; genus Alteromonas; species Alteromonas sp. KUL150. The sequence goes on along the minus strand of NZ_BLIJ01000003.1, from coordinate 8,402 downwards.
ATGCGCTTGATAGACGCAGTAGCCTAGTCACTGCTTGCGCGTTAGGCATGGCCATTGGCGTAATGATGGTGCCACAGGCGCTTGCGCAACTGCCTAGCTGGCTTGAAAATATTCTTCTATCGCCTGTTACTTCTGCAGGGCTTACCGCAGTCATCTTAGAATTAACCTTACCTGGTAAAAAAGTGAACGGTATCAGCGAGATAAAGCCTACCCCGAAATCATCTACTCCTGTAAGCACCATTGTAGGAATGCAGACAAAAGCGGAGGACGTCTCCTCCCTTTTTAGTGCAAAAGCGCGCTAAAAATCACCTCAATGGTGCAAGTATATTGAAAACCTTATTTATTAACATAAAGACAACAATATAAGAACAATATTATATTTTAAAATCCATATAATTCAGAAACTTAAATGCATGTCAAAAGTTGACCAATTGGTTAAGCAGTTGGCATTCATCCTGCTAAACCTCTTGCATTACAGCAAGACGCAGTAGAAATACCGCGTTAATAAAGCCCTAAATGGGCAAATAAAAATAATGAGGAAACCATGAAAAACACTACATTCAAATTATCTCCTCTGGCAAAAGCATTAGCGATAACAACTGCAGTAGCATTGTCGTCACCCGCATTTGCTCAAGAAGAGAAAGAAGTTAAAGAGAAAGATGTTGAAAAGATTCAGGTCACTGGATCACTTGGCAGCTTACCAGGCCAAGACGTTGAGTCTGTATTCGGGTTCGGCAAATCTATTCTTGAAACACCGCGCTCTGCTTCAACCATTTCGCAAGAGCAAATGGAGCGCTTCAACGTTTCTGACATCGATGAATTGGTAGCTTTTGCACCAGGAACATTCACACAGTCTTTCTTTGGTGTAGCCGGTTCACTAGACGTACGTGGTACGCCTGGTGAAACCTATTTTCGTGGTGTTAGACGTTTAGATAACCCGGGTAACTACCCTACCCCTATCGGCGCTTCAAGCCGAATTGATATTGTCCGAGGTCCCGCTTCTCCTATTTATGGCCCTGCGAAAATTGGGGGCTATCTAAACTTTAATCCTAAGTCGGCGCGAGCCTCTGGCGGACAGTATTTAGATGCCCCAACAGGTGCACTTTCATACACAACTGGCTCATGGGATAAAAGTATCTTAACTGCCGAAGTGGGCGGTCCTGCGAGTGTTGCTGGTAAGGAGATGGGGTATTACATCTATGGTGAGCTAGAGAACTCCGATAGCTACTATGATAATACTCAAACTGATCAAACCGTGCTTCAGGCGTCATTCAACATAGATATTACTGATAACCTGCGCTTCGAATTTGGAGGTATGTATCACGACTATGATGGCAACCAAGTGGCGGGCTGGAACCGTCTGACACAAGAATTGGTAGATGATGGTACCTACATTACAGGTACTGCTCAGCCTCTGGATACTGATGGTGACGGTCAAATCAGTCACGAAGAATATGGTGCTGTAAATATTGCGGGCGAAAGTTTCTTCTACGTACCTGCGTCAAGCTTCACAGATGATGAAGCTACTGCGCTCATGCAGCTACAAAACGTAGGTACTACAACGCTTAGCGGCAACCAAGTACTTGTTGCACCTGATGACCAACTAGGCAACGAAGCCATTACACTTTATTTCGACACTATTTATTACTCGGATAACTGGGAAATTCGAAACCAGTTTTTCTATGATGCCTACGATAATATTAACGAAAACGCCTACGGTTTCTCACAATTCCACGATAGCTGGGTTGTAGAAGATAAGCTTATATTTGCAACAGAATATGAAAATGACGGGTTACTTGCACAGTTCCAGTTTTCACCTTCAGTACGTTACACCGACTTTAAACATGGTGATGACTTCACTTATGAGTACTTTAACCGTCGTGATTTGACTATGCCGTCATCAGCACTTGACCGTCGTCTTCTTTCGACGCGCTCAGGTAAAAACTTCGATAACTACGATGTGGGTAATTATCTAGACTTGGGCGTCGCTGCGATGACAGACTTAACGTGGGATTGGGGCTTGAATTTAGTCCTTGGCCTACGCTACGACACCATTGACATTGAAAGCACCTCTCGTACTGACTTACTACTCGGTGCAACGGGCGAGGAAACGCCCGTATATGCTGAGGAAACGGTTGACGGTTGGTCGTGGAACGCAAGTATTTCATACGAGTTCGAATTTGGTTTAATTCCTTATTTCACTGCGGCAGAGCAAGCGACGCTAGTTGCAGGTCAAGGTGCTGAGATTGGAGTTGGACAGCTAGGTGACGGTAGCGCCTTTGACACATCTGAACTTATTGAGTTCGGTATTAAAGGTTCATTGTTAGAAGACACGTTATATTTCGCACTTTCTTCATTTGAACAGGAACGTACCGACTTCAACGCGCAAAATACGGTTACTAACAACACGACTAACAACAAAGGTACTGAGTTTGAACTACGCTGGGTTGTAAATGACAACCTCGTCGTATCGGCTGGTTATACAAACATAAAAGTTATTAACTTAACGGCGCTTGAAAACGGTAATCAGTTTGGCTTCTTAGGTGCTGAAGACCTAGTTAACCTTGAAGACCCGTCTTTGATCTTTGGTGGTAATGTTATTGGTCTAAACTTAATCGGTGAAGGTTTCAATAACACTGATGGCCGCAAGGCAGGTATTCCTGAAAATATTTACACGCTTACAGCAACGTATGACTTTCAGAATGGCTATGCGGCTAACGTAAGTATTGTCGATGTTGAAGAAGTGGCGTCGGGCTTCTCTGCTGCGGTTACTTTGCCTGCGTACACCCTTGTAAATGCTGGTTTATCCTATCAAGCAGAAGACTGGGCGTTTAACTTAACAGTTAAGAACTTAACCGATGAGCGTTATTTCCGTTCTAACTTCCCAGACCTATTCGGAAGCCAAATAGTACTTCCTGAATTACCGCGTCACTTTAACGCGAAATTCACTTACTCGTTCTAGGTAACGAAATCTGCGAAGGTTGTCGTGTTAAAGCATAGACATTAGCGCGACAGCCTCTTGCAATTTGTCTCCTCTCTTTTACTAAAGAGTCCAGTATACTTTCTGAAAATCACTTCAATACTGGGCTCTTATTAGGATTTTTCCCCATGCATATTGCTCTTCAAAAAACTGTTAATTACCTTAATCCTCTTTTAGCTTTCACCATATTGCTTAGCTTTTCATTTACCGCAACGTCGGCAGAGGTTAATGCTCGTGGCATAAAACCGATGAAAGTGAAGGTGGTCATCGTAAGTATGTTTGAAATTGGAGAGGACGAAGGCGATGCACCAGGCGAGTTTCAACTATGGAAAACCAGGCAGGCGCTAACTACGCGATATGCTGTCCCACATGGCTTCCACGATATTTACGCTAACGAAGAAACAGGAGTAATTGGGCTGGTTACAGGGATGGGAATTGCGCGGGCTTCTGCTGCCATTATGTCGTTAGGTTTAGATAAGCGGTTCGATCTTAGCCAAGCCTATTGGTTGGTGGCTGGTATTGCGGGCGTGGACCCCGCCGACAACACTATTGGAAGTGCTATTTGGACCGATTATGTTGTAGACGGTGACTTGGCCCATGAAATTGATGCACGAGAAATACCTGCTGACTGGGAAACGGGATACTTCCCGCTGTTTACCCATGCTCCCTACGACAATGCTGACGCAGTAGATACAAGCAATAGCCCTAACGGCGAAGTATATGCACTCAACATCTCCCTAGCAAAATGGGCTTTTGCTCTTACAAAAGATACCAAGCTTTTAAATAACGAAGCAATGGACATTTTAAGAGCAAAGTATACACATTCACCGCGAGCAAAGGCTTTACCTGGTGTGTCTATGGGCGCGCATTTATCGGCCTCTACGTTTTGGCACGGCGAGAAACTTAATGCATGGGCGAATGATTGGGTCTCCTATTGGACGAAGGGAAAAGGAAATTTCGTTACGTCAGGAATGGAAGATTCCGCAACACTTCAAAGCTTAACTTATCTAGATAATGCGGGGCTTGTAGATAAAGAACGGCTTCTCATTTTACGTACTGCGAGCAATTTTACAATGCAGCCTCCAGGTTTAGGCGCTGCAGAAAATCTAAAACGTGAAAGTTCGGGAGATGGCTATGCCGCGATGGGCGCAGCAATAGAGGCCGCATATCGGGTGGGCTCTCAAGTAACCGACTACATCGTTAAGCACTGGAGAGAAGTGCAACATTCAATACCTAACGCACAGTAAAAGCAAAAACCGCTTAGTTTAAAAAGTTATGTTGCTGCTAAGCGGTGATGGACTTTGCGTTCAATGCTACTCTAACCTGCGCCGTAACATCATTTTGTACAACGGGTTTTGAAAGAAAATCAGACATTCCCGCTTCGCTACAGCTAACTTTATCTTCGGCAGTAGTGTTAGCGGTTACGGCAACAATTCTTCCGTATTTTGATAGTAGCCCTTCTTGCTTAATAATTTTTGTTGCGCTCATCCCATCGAGCACTGGCATAGCACAGTCCATAAAAATGAGATCGTATTTCTTCGCCCGGGCCATTTCGACGGCAACCTCGCCATTATCGGCTTCATCTGGTACGTAGTTAAATTTTTCAAGCATGGAGGCGAGCACAAGGCGGTTAATATCGTTATCATCAACAACCAATATATTTAGCGGTATGTTAAGAAGCTCGGATGATAGCTCAACGTCGCTTTTCACCTCTTTTTCTAGCGACGCCATTTCAACAGGTATCGCTATATCAAAACATGTCCCCATACCAACTTTTGAACGAACCTCTAGCTCGCCGCCCAATTTATCAATAAGCTGATTGACTATAGACAACCCTAAGCCACTACCGTTTAACTCTTCAGACGCACTTGCCCTGTCGTTCTGGAATGGTCTGAATATGCGAGACAAAATCTCCTCATTCATACCCACCCCCGAGTCTTCAATTGAGGCGAGTAAAACAGGAATATTGCTCTGTTGTTTAAGCGTAATTTGAATAGAAATGTAACCTTTAGAGGTGAACTTAACGGCATTTGACAGCAAGTTAGTGAGGACCTGGCTTATCCTTGCAGCATCTCCGTTTACATAAGTCTTTTCGTCAAATGACAGAACAGCATACAGCCTAATTCCTTTATCTGCGCATCTACCTTTGAACACGTCGACGATATCTTCGGCCAACGAACGCACACAGAAATCACTGTAACTTAGCGAGAATTCGCCATTTATTATTGAGGTATAATCGAGTACATCGTTTATCAAAGCCAAGAGGCGGTCAGCGCTGTGCAAAGCAATATCGGCCTTTTTAATACGCACATTGTCTTTCTTTTCAAACCTAATTGCCTGAAGCATGCCAGTGATACCATTAAGAGGAGTCTTTAATTCATGACTGATCCTTGAAAGCAATAAGCCTCGCTCTTTTGAAGCAGCTTCGGCTTCTTTGCGGCGAGCGTCAAGCTCCAGCCTAAGTTGCACTGATTTGTTCACATTCTGGCAAGTACCAAATAAGCGAGTACACCTTCCGTTTTTAAACTCTGCCATTCCATGAGTTTCAATCCAAACCGAGTTTCCCTTGGCAGATATTAACTCAAGAGTTGCGGACCAAGGCTCTCCAGTTTCAATGGTATGGGAAACAATCCGACTAATTTCATCCCGGTTAAAACCTTCTTTATAGAAACTAATTGCGTCTTCTATCGTAGGTTTGAAATCATCACTCACCTCATGGATGCGTCGCGTTTGGGATGACCAAGTTAGAACATCATTGATAATATCAACTTCCCAAGTTCCTATGCTCGCAACGCTTTGTAGCTTTTCATAGAGGGTATTCTGATGAGACTCCCCTTTTTCTAACTCAAATTTTTCTAACGTGACGGCTAAACAGTCGTCTAAAAGTGCGACTTTATCAAGGTTAACTGGCAACTCAGGGCATGCATTAATAAACACGAGGAAAACGTGTTGTCCATCCAAATTGTGAACGCGACCGCGAATATATTTTTCAGCGTTAAAATAAGTCGCAAACCATTGTTTGAAGCCCGTAGAGGCTTTTGCGCTATTTGCTGGAAAACTATTTTCAATGGGAATACAGGAAGCAAACGATGGTAATGTTTTGAAATTAGGCGGGTAAGCAGATGATGCTTTAATAATAACATCAACAGCTTCATCTTCAATTTGCAGAAGCAAGCCTTGGAACACACCCAAGGTGTCGCACCCACGCTGAACAAGGTTGGATAAAGATGTTTTAAGCTGCTCTTCCAACTTAAAATTTAAACTCGACTGCTCGTCAAAATAAATCATCTTCCGATTCCTACGCTTAACACTCGTTATCCAAAGTCACCAACAAACGCCAAAACGCTTATAATGCAAAATATTGTTATCTGCGTTAAATAATAGCTTGGCTTAGTAGTCAAGGATATTAAACAATAGGATAGGTAAAACGTTACGCTCTAAAGAAAATTTAATCTGTGCCAAGGCCTGTTGCGCCTCGTTAACACTAGAGTTTAACGGTACTTATCCTTTCGCTTGATTTCTACCATGCTCTTTGGCTTCAAAAAGAGAAATGTCGGCATCTTCAACAAGAGCGGAGTAATCGTCGTCAACTACATCTGCAGCTTTCCAAACCGCAAACCCAGCGCTTATTGAGACTCGCCCTTCTATGCCCTTGCCGTGTGGAATACTAGCGTTAGTTACTGCTTCGACCAATTGCTGTGCGACAATTTTTGTCCCTTGGTAATCGATATAAGGTAACAGTACTAAGAACTCCTCTCCTCCAAATCGGATAACCGCATCCTTCGGACGTTTAACTGTGTCTGAAATAATTTTCGCCACTTTTTGGAGACAAAGGTCTCCCTCAAGATGCCCATAGTTATCGTTGAAGAGCTTAAAGTAATCAATATCGATCATAATTGCCCCAATATTGCTTTGATCTCTAGCAACCTGCCTTATAAGTAGCGGAATTTCTCTAGTCAAGTAAGTACGATTGTAGAGACCTGTTAGCTGATCATGAAACGTCATTTTTTCTAAAAACTCAGTTCGAAGCTTATTCTGAATATGCGTTTTGATGCGATGGGTTAATGTAGACGCATTAACTGGTTTCATAACGAAGTCGGACGCGCCCACCTCCCAGCATGCATTTTCACTTTCCACATCCAAAGTAGAGGTTACAAAAATAACTGGGATTTGACTGGTGACGGGTGATTGTTTGAGAGTATTACATACTTCTAAGCCGTTAATATCAGGCATATTCATGTCTAGCAGTACCAAGTCTGGCGCATTTTCAGCACAGTATAAAAGTGCCTCGTGGCCAGATTCAGCCGTCGTGCAGCAAAATACGGGTTCTAATATTGACTCTAAAAGCATTCGACTTATCGGCTCATCGTCAACGATAAGAACATTACATTCTGTGTAGGGCTTAATTTCTTGTAAATTCATTAAATTAGGTAATCTTTACTGATAAGACAGTAGGGTCGGACTGCAAGCAACTTTAGAAGAATCGATGATAACAAACCTGAGTTTAACATTATGAATTTACAAATCTATTGAAAATTCAGGATTTTATTCCTCGTCTTGCATACTTCTATAACAAGGGCTTTAAAGAACTACACATCATACAATTGCAGTACCAACACTTTTTGTGAAAAAAACCTTTCATGATAAATCTCGCACCTGTTTATTCACAAGCATTTCAGTATTATCTGATATACAAAGAATAGAATTAGCCTTTAGTATATTTGCCATATAAATCAATGCATATTGGCGACTTAATCATTGACTCTACTTTATAAATAACGAAATATTGTCTCAAGAAAATTGATTGGTGATAACAATGCATACCTTAAGCGATGGCTCCCCCCTTTCAAAAGAGCAGTTATGGAACAGAGATGCTGCTGTAAGTCGCCTTGGCGGAAATGAAGGGTTACTCAACCGTATCGTTGACATGTTTTTGGCGCAAATAGAGCAAAAGCGTGAATTACTAAAACAAGCTGTGACGGATAGCGACTTAGAAGCCGTGCGATTCAATAGTCATTCCATGAAAGGAGTAGCTGGTGATGTGGGTGCTGATGCTATTCGTGGCAAGGCGGCGACAATTGAGCTAAAAGCCAAGCAGAATAATGTCAATGAACTGCACGAAGACATGGAAGAACTAGAAGCCCTCATTGAGCAAACGATTCAAGTGATGCGTGCCTGACGTCAGTCCTGCTAACGCCATATGCCCTGCTGAGGCCAAAACAGTTCTTACCTCGATGGATAATTTGGTTGCAGTACATGAATTGGATTAGTGCCGGCTTAACCTGCCACTTTGCGTGCCTATACGTTCACTATTGAAAGCCCTTTATACCGTGAGCGGCGTTTTAAAGGGCCAAAGTTTTTTAACCATTAAAGATTCTGTTTGTCGTTAAAGACTTTATTCATGGTTAAAGACACTTTAACC
>NZ_BLIJ01000002.1:0-47783 GCF_009811475.1 Alteromonas sp. KUL150 | reverse complement strand
CAATAAAGTCAGCTTTTACATTTTCAGGTAGAAAGCTCGCTTTAAAGCTATTCGCAGCCAGCGTTCTCACCGTGTGTTCATCCAAATTCAGTGACTGATGTAACGCATTAAAATTATCGTTAAGGAAGCCCCCAAAATAAGTCGGGTCGTCCGAGTTCACCGTTACCAGCAACCCCGCATCTAATAGCTCGATGATATTGTGCTCTTTCATATCATCTATCACACAAAGCTTTAGATTACTTAGCGGACAAACAGTAAGCGGTATCTGTTTTTCTTTTAAATGTGCCATCAATGCATCGTCTTCTTGACAACGAACACCATGATCAATGCGGTCAACATCTAGTAGTTCAATGGCTTCCCAGATGTATGATGCAGGTCCTTCCTCACCAGCGTGAGCAACAATTTTAAAACCAAGAGATTTCGCGTGTTTAAACACACGCTCAAATTTTGAAGGTGGGTGACCAAGTTCAGAGCTATCAAGCCCCACGGCTGTTATATGCTCGTAGTATGGTTTTGCCTCTTCCAATGTTTTAAAAGCGTCGTCCTCTGATAGATGGCGCAAGAAAGACATTATAAGATAACTGCTGATACCGTACTCTTCTTTGGCCTTGGTCATTGCGCGCAGAAACCCTGCCATAAACACATCAAAGCTTATTCCCCTCTCCGTGTGGGTTTGCGGGTCAAACATGATTTCAGTATGAACAATATTGTCGTCGAAACACCGTGATAAGTATTCCCACATTAAGGTGAAGAAGTCTTCTTCGTCCCTTAACACTCCTGCTCCTGCGTAATATAAATCTAGAAAACTCTGTAAATCTTCAAAGTTATACGCTGCTTCTATCTCTTCCACGTTAGCATAGGGTAGTGTTACACTATGTTTCTTAGCTAGGCGCCACATGAGTTCAGGCGTTAAGCTTCCCTCTATATGCAGATGCAATTCGGCCTTTGGAATGTTGTTAATTATTGATGACAGCGACATGGCCCCTCACTTAATTGCACTATAACGATGCAATCGCATTAGTTTAGTGCGTATTAGTTTATCTTTAATGCTATCTGTAAACGAGTTCTATTGCTCATTTAGGTTTTGTTTGCGGTTTTTTTAACGTTGTTTTTATTGTTTCTAAACCGCATGGCTGCTCGTAGGCTGCCTGGCTAGTGACGTTGAGTCACACAGTGATTGTTACTTGATCACTGTACTACATTGTAAGTTAGCACAAAACGCACCAACAAGTTGACTAACTGGTCAGTTTATTGCTTTCCATGCACAAAATACTTAGTGAAACACATACAGAGAACTCTTGATGTCTAACAACGTTATTGAGCGGCTTTTTAAGCTGCAGGAACACGGAACCACGGTAAGAACAGAGATTATTGCAGGACTTACCACGTTCGCAGCCATGTCATACATACTTGTTGTAAACCCTGGCATTTTAGGGCTTAGCGGCATGCCCGTTGAGGGGTTAATTACGGTTACAGCACTGGCAGCTTGTATCGGCACGCTGATGATGGCGCTTATGACAAACTACCCTATCGCTCTAGCACCAGGTATGGGGTTAAATGCGTTTTTCGCGTTTACTATTTGCCTTGGTAGAGAGGTTCCTTGGGAAGCCGCGCTGGGCATTGTGTTTTGGAACGGTATTCTTTTTCTACTTCTTTCGCTTACGGGTGTTCGAACTAAAATCGCCGAATCAATTCCGCCATCGTTAAAAATAGGGGTTCAATGCGGAATAGGCTTGTTCATCGCTTTTATCGGTCTTAAAAATGCGGGTCTGATCGTTGATAACCCAGCGACCTTTGTTCAGCTTGGCGACCTTTCAGAACCCGCTGTAATGCTTGCTTTGGTTGGTATTATATTTACCATTGTTTTGATGGTTAAGCGCGTAACTGGCGCTATTTTAATTTCAATTGTAACGCTCACGCTTATTGGCGCCTTTATACCAACAGAAAACGGCACATTAACGGCAACTCCCACAGCCGTTGTGGGCATGCCAGAATCTATTTCAAATACCTTTATGGCAATGGATTTTTGGTATCCTATCGATCATTTAGCAGAGACCTGGGACCTTATTTTCGCACTTATGTTTGTCAATATGTTCGATACTATCGGAACGTTAATTGGTGTTTCTCGCAAAGCGAACCTTTTAACTCCTGAAGGTAAACTGCCTAAAATTGGTGCTGCCATGACAGCCGATGCCTCGGCAAGCGTTGCTGGCGCATTTGTAGGCACATCCCCTGTCACCAGCTACGTTGAATCTGCTACCGGCGTTTCTGCTGGCGGCAGAACAGGTCTGACAGCAGTGGTGGTTTCAGTGTGCTTTTTATTATCACTTTTTTTGACGCCATTGATGAAAGTCATTCCGCTTATGGCTACCACGCCAGCGCTGCTTATGGTTGGGATTTTGATGATGGAGTCTATTCGGCAAGTCGATTTTGATGACTTGGGCGCCTTGGCTACCGCATCAGTGGCACTTATTGCGATGCCGCTCACATTCAGTATCAGCGAAGGTATCGCCCTTGGTTTTATAACGTACGTGGGAATTAAGGTTGGCACAGGAAAATTTAAAGAAGTTACGCCGCTCACCTACGCACTAGCTATTGTTTTCTTACTTAGATATCTACTCGACTTGAAATAAGTCACCTTCGTTTGAAGGGTATAGCGCGCAACACTACCGTCGGATACAAAAAAGGTGGCTTCTAAGCCACCTTTTTTAAGATTGCTATAACGCAGGCTACACGCCTACTTAAGTCCATCGTACGTGAAGGTAACCGCTTTATCGCCCATGAATACAATCTTCACATGCTTGCTGTCTTCGTTACCCCAAGTACATGCCATAGTGCCCATTGTTTTGCCACAGTTGTCGGCAGACCCTAAAATGGCTTCAACTTCGTCTTGAGTCATCCCCATTTCTAACTTATCGTAATTTTCTTTCGTCAGCTTCGAGCACGCTGTCAGGGCTAGTGCACTTAAAGCAATAATGGCTAGTTTTGTTTTCATGTTTTTGTCCTTTGTAAAGCGAATCCGCAAGCGACTTATCAAACTCGCGAACATTTGTTCAATATACTTTGAAGATATCAGCGTACTTTAAACGCTAAATATGCGGCTTGTCATTACCCTCTTTAGGATGATTAGCTAACCAGTGACGTGCAATTTGCTCCCGCGTAGCTATCCACACCTTATCATGAGATTTGATGTATTCGATAAAGCGTTTAAGCGCGGCCATACGCGCAGGTCGACCTACAATGCGATTATGCAAACCGATGGACAACATTTTTGGCGCTTCATTACCCTCTTCATACAAGATGTCAAAGGCATCTTTTAAGTAGGTAAAGAATTGCTCCCCACTATTAAACCCTTGAGGTGTTGCAAACCGCATATCATTTGTATCTAACGTGTACGGTACCATCAACAGTGGCTTACTATAATGACAGTCGTAATAGGGCAAATCATCAGCGTAAGAATCAGCGCAGTATAAAATATCGTCTCTTTCTGCGATTAGTTTAAGCGTATTCGGGCTCGTTCTTCCTGTGTACCAGCCTACAGGCTTCGCACCTGTTAACTGCTCGTGAAGCATAATCGCATCGTCTATTTGTTTACGCTCTTGCTCCTCACTCATGTCTTGGTAATGTATCCAGCGCATGGCATGACTCGCAATTTCCCATCCTGAATCCATCATGGCTTTTACGGCATCTGGGTGACGCTGCATAGCCATGGTTACCCCAAAGACAGTAACAGGAATTTGGTAATTATTGAGCAAGCGATGCAAGCGCCAAAATCCAGCGCGGCTACCATACTCATAAATTGATTCCATACTTAAATGGCGATCTTTGTAAGCTTGTGCGCCAATAATTTCTGACAAGAAAATCTCTGATGCCTCGTCGCCATGAAGTACGCAGTTTTCACCGCCTTCTTCATAGTTTAATACGAACTGAACGGCTATTTTTGCTCCGTCAGGCCAATTTGCATGGGGGACATGTTGGCCATAGCCAACGAGATCACGAGGATATATAGACTCTGTCATACTACACCTCGAAACTTTCAGGCACAGACAACCCACAACCGCCGAGCACTAGCTTTACAACCTGCTTTGTGGCGTCTTCAAAATCCGCTTTTGTCATTTTTTTACCGCGAAGACGAGTGATTTGCGCAGAAAAGTCAGCATAGTGCTGGGTACTTGCCCAGATGGTGTAGAGTAAATATTCACCTTCAATGGGAGGAAGCTTACCCGCGTTAACCCACGCATCAATAACGGCGAGTCGTCCTTTCATCCAAAGTGCGTGCTCTTCGTCAAAGTATCCACTTAGATTTTGCGCACCATTTATTATTTCCATCGCGAAAATTTTTGAAGCCATAGGATGGGTTCGCGATACTTCTATTTTCTCAGCAATGTAATTTGCCAATACCTCTGCCGGATCGTCTTCTACCGTGGCTTTATCAAAACGCGAGTTCCAGAGCGACAGGGTTTCTTCTAGAACTGCAACATAAAGTTCTTGCTTGGTTTTGAAGTAATATAAAACATTGGTTTTTGGCAGCCCTGCTTCGTCGGCAATCTTTTGAACGGCAGTTCCTTTAAAACCAAATTGCGCAAAGCACTTCTCGGCGGCTTGGAGTATCTTTCTTCTATTCATAGCGCCAACGCCAGCGTCGACACTTTTTACCTTCATCATTATTCTTTTAATTCCTTTGCAAATTACCTTGCAAGCACACAGGCCCAACAAATGCTGCATGTATTTCGATAGGTTAGCATTTATTGATAACGCGATGCTACAGAGTATACACCCCACTCAACTAAGGTGTTTATTATACCAAAGCTCGACTTATGCATTTTTTTAAAACCTTGCACGAATCTTGCCTTGTCTTTACTAACTATGCAAAAGTGAGGGTTGCCGAAGCGTTTATTTACCCTCCACTTATTTGTGCAAAATCTTGGCCTTTTATAACCCGGCCTTTTTTTATAAGCAAAAAATTGACCATATGGTCTACTTTTATTGAAAAAATACAGCTATATTAATGGATACAAGAATGAACATAGAAAGAAGGTGTGAGTATGATTCGCTTTCTAATAAATAACGATATCGTTGAGATTAATGAAGCGCGAGCCGACCTCACCCTTCTGCAATTTATACGCGAACATCGCAAACAAACAGGCACTAAAGAAGGCTGTGCGGCAGGTGATTGCGGCGCATGTACTGTCGTACTTACTGAGCCTGTAACTACGAATAGTGGAACCAAGCTTCACTATCGAATGGTGAATAGCTGTATTACGCTAATGAGTGCAGTACACGGTAAACAACTAATATTTGTTGAACATTTAAGCGATGGTAAACACTTGCACCCAGTTCAACAGGCTTTAGTTGAACATCATGGCTCCCAGTGTGGTTTTTGTACCCCTGGTTTCATCATGTCTATGTTTGCGCTGTATCATAGTGATAGTAAGCCCGATAGAGATGATGTACTACATGCATTATCTGGCAACTTGTGTCGATGCACCGGCTATCGCCCTATTATCGATGCCACAATGGCGGTATGTGAAAGCGCGCCAAACGATAAATTTACCGCAGCCCAAGATCAAACCTTGGCTACATTAAAGTCGCTTGAGCGTACTGCCCCAACGGGTACAGGCAACATTCATACACCGTCCTCTCGCGAAGAATTAAAAGCGCTGATTACCGCCTTTCCAGATGCGCAGTTAGTAGCAGGAAGCACTGACCTAAGTTTGCAGTTCACGCAGCAGCTTAAAAAAGTCGATACCTTAATTAGCCTGACACATATTGATGCACTTAAACAGCGCACCAAAAATGAGCATTCTATCGCTTTTGGTGCAGCGCTTCCGCTAAGTGATGTCGCGCCTGACTTGTTAGCAGCGTTTCCACAAGTGGCAGAACTCGTCACTCGCTTTGCATCCTTACCTATTCGTAATCAGGCTACCATTGGTGGAAACGTAGCGAATGCTTCACCTATTGGGGATATGCCGCCGCTTTTACTCGCCCTCAACGCAACGCTGCATTTGGACAATGGCAATGAAATGCGCACCGTTCCTATTAGCGCGTTCTTTACTGGTTATCGCGAAACACAATTAGCGCACGGCGAGTGGATCAGCGCCATAGAAATTCCCTTAAAACAATCTAATCACGTGTTAGCCGCTTATAAAATTTCCAAGCGATTTGAAGATGATATTTCGGCGGTATGTGCCGTGTTTAATGTCACCATTGAGGATGGCAAAATAGAAGCGATTAGCAGTGGTTTTGGTGGCGTAGCGGCAACACCGATAACCTGCAGTGCGCTTGAAAGCGCACTTATTGGTAAACAATTTTCTAGCAAAGAGTGCTTGAACTTAGGTAAGCAAATACTGTTTGATGCCTTCTCGCCCATAGACGATGTGCGCGCCACCGCCGAGTACCGCAAAACAGTTTTAGCCAACTTGTGGCATCGTTTCTGGTTAGAGCATCAGTCGGTAAGCAAAATAGAAACACGAGTGGTGCAACATGCGTAAGTTAATTAACACCCCTTTCTCAGAAGACGAAAACAAAAATCAAAGCGTCGTTCACACGTCAAAAAGACATGAAAGTGCTGAGCGCCAAGTTCAAGGCAGTGCTAACTACGTTGATGATATCGTTGAACCTCAAGGTACGCTCTACGCCGCGGTTGGCTTAAGCCAATGTGCTAAAGGCACAATCAACAGCATAAACCTTAACGCTGTGCGTGAAAGTGAAGGCGTGGTTGACGTGGTAACTATTGAAGATGTTCCCGGGCATAAAGACATCGGCCCCGTTTTTGAAGGCGATCCCTTACTTGCTAATGGCGAAGTTAAGTTTTTCGGCCAGCCGGTATTTGCCGTACTGGCTACGTCAGTCGCGTTAGCGCGCCAAGCAGCATTAAAGGGCGAGATTAATGTCACTGAGGTCGCGCCAGTACTTAGTGCAGATGAAGCACATAGGCAGCAGACGTTTGTGCGCCCATTACATAGATTCGGCCAACACTCTGAGCGTGTTGATGACGCCTTCGCTAACGCTACGCATCAAGCATCAGGTACACTTAGCATTGGCGGCCAAGAACATATGTACTTAGAAGGTCAAGTAAGCCTCGCGATCCCTGATGAAGAAGATCGCATGAAAATCTACACCTCCAGCCAACACCCAAGCGAAGTTCAAAAGCTAGTTGCCGAGGTACTAGACGTAAAGTTGCACCGCGTAATGGTAGACATGCGAAGAATGGGCGGTGGTTTTGGTGGAAAAGAAACGCAGGCGGCACAATGGGCTTGTATTGCAGCGTTGCTAGCGCGCCGCAATAATTGTGCAGTAAAGCTTCGTCTTCCTCGCTTTACCGATATGCATGTAACGGGTAAACGCCACCCCTTTGAAAATTCTTTTGATATAGCGTTCGATAGTACAGGTAAAATTAACGCCACCCGCATGACAATAAATGGGATATGTGGGCACTCTCCTGACTTATCTGATGCGATTGTAGATAGAGCCATGTTCCATGCAGATAACGGCTACTTCCTTGGTGATAGCGACATAACGGGTCACAGGCTGCAAACTAACATGGTGTCACATACCGCTTATCGCGGCTTCGGTGGCCCTCAGGGAATGATCATGGCGGAAGCTATGATGGATAAAATTGCTCGTGCCATCGGTAGCGATCCTCTTTCAGTTAGAAAGCGCAATTTGTATGGACCTACAACGGGTACTACCACGCCCTATGGAATGGAAATTGAGCACAACCTTTTGCCAGAAATGATTAGCGAATTAGAAGAGAGCGCCCATTACTGGCAGCGTCGAGAAGCGATTAGTGCATTTAACAGAGAAAGCCCTGTAATTAAGAAAGGGCTTGCATTAACGCCGGTTAAATTTGGCATTTCCTTTACCGCCAAACACCTTAACCAAGCTGGAGCGCTCGTTCATATCTACACTGACGGAAGCATTCAGGTAAACCATGGCGGCACCGAAATGGGTCAAGGTTTGCACACAAAAATAGGCCAAATCGCGGCGAACGAGTTCGGCGTAGAATTGGACATGATTGAAGTGACCGCTACGCGAACCGACAAAGTACCCAACACATCCCCAACGGCAGCATCGAGCGGAACAGACTTAAACGGTAAAGCCGTCCAAAACGCGTGTATTACGCTTAAAGCACGCTTGGCCGAATGCTTTGCGAAAAGCCTCGATCAAGAAGCGAAGGCGGAATACGTTCAATTCAGCAATGGTTACGTGGTTTTAGGTGAACACCGAATACGTTTTCCAGAGCTTATACAACAGGCGTATTTTGCACGCGTCTCTTTGTCTTCAAGCGGCTTTTACAAGACACCTAAACTTCAGTACAACCGCGATACCGGTGAAGGCCGACCGTTTTTCTACTTTGCTTATGGCGTGTCGATGAGCGAGGTTTCTATCGATACACTCACCGGCGAATACACGGTTGATAAAGTGAACGTGATACACGATGTGGGCAACAGTCTTAACCCTGCCATTGATATTGGTCAAATAGAGGGCGCATTTATTCAAGGAATGGGCTGGCTTACCACAGAAGACTTAAAGTGGAACGAAAACGGCAAATTAATTAGCGAAAACATGGCCACATATAAAATTCCAGCCATTGGCGATACGCCAAAGGAATTTAACGTGAAGCTATTTGGTAGAAAAAATGCTGAAGACAGTATCTATCACTCAAAGGCCGTGGGTGAACCACCATTCATGCTAGCGATATCGGTTTGGTGTGCGCTAAAGGACGCGATTTCAAGCTTGTCAGGCTACACCATCGATCCGCAGCTAGATACTCCAGCTACACCTGAACGCGTTTTAAACGCCGTGGCTGCAATTCAGCAGGCTGATAGCCGAGGCGGTGGTGCATGACGAGAGCGGCTACCTCTTTTCGCGCTAGACACTGGCACGAGGCAATTGCCGAATGCCAAGATCGCAACGAAGGCTACGTATTGGTTACCGTTGTAAATACGGCTGGCTCGACACCCCGTGAACCGGGAAGCAAAATGGTGGTTACCGCTTCAACCAGCATTGACACTATAGGCGGCGGGCATCTTGAATTTGATGCAATTGCAAGAGCACGGGAATTTCTGGCCAAAGGCGAGCCATGCACGGAACTGCACAGCTATCCACTAAGCAGTGCGTTAGGTCAGTGCTGCGGGGGTGCAGTAAAAGTACTGTTTGACGTTTGCAATGTGCATCAGCAGCATATCGCCATTTTTGGCGCTGGCCATGTAGCAAAAGCTCTAGTGCCTATTTTGGCACAACTTCCTGTGCGCCTATCTTGGATAGACAGTCGTGATGATTTGTTCCCCCCGTTGCTACCCGCTAATGTTCAAAAAGTGGTAGAGGAAATACCAGAAAGCGAAGTGAGGCACCTTGATGAAAACAGCTGGCTTGTCATATTAACCCATGATCACCAGCTTGATTATCGCATTACGGAACAGGCATTGAAGCTTCCGTCTTTGCCATTTGTAGGTTTAATAGGCTCAGACACGAAAGCTAAACGCTTTATCACAAAGCTTATCCAGCGAGGGTTTGACGAACGTGCACTATCGCGATTTGTCACGCCTATTGGTAATCGCGACATTCCGGGCAAACAACCTATTGAAGTTGCCGTTTCTATTGCAGCCCAATTAATTGCAAGGCTTCACGATGATAAGTCGGTAGCAGTGGATGACTCAAAAGACGCTGATAGCGCGCCATCCGACGTCAGGGCCACGTCTGCAAACGCTAACGAAGCAGGTCAAAGAAAAGAACAAGCCTTAAGCAATAGCAAAAAGAGGAGCACAATCAGTGACGTTAAATGATGTAAACGAACTAAACGCTGACGACGCGTCTTCATGGTTTGAACAGTGCTGCGCGTCAAAAGTGTGGATTTACCACATGGTTAACGCCCGCCCTTATCAAAATGTTGAGGCGCTGACTGAGCAGGCAAAAAAAGCATGGGCAAAATGCAGTTACGATGATTATCTTGAAGCGTTTACCGCACACCCTATGATTGGTGATGTAGATTCTCTTCGCAAAAAATTTGCTAACACTAAAGAAATCGCAGCTGGTGAGCAGTCAGGGGCAGCCAGTGCGTCAGAGTCTGTATTGTATCAACTAAAAGAAGCCAACCACGCTTATCTGGAAAAGCACGGATTTATTTTTATTATTTGCGCAACCGGTCTTTCTGCGCTCACCATGCTAGAAGCATTGCAGGCGCGCCTTCCTAACTCAACTCAAGAAGAGATGAGTAACGCCGCAGCAGAGCAAATTAAAATAACCTTGCTTCGAATTAACAAAGCGCTGGATGAATAGTGATCATCTAAACTCTTTTAGCTATGCGACGAGATTTATAATGCACGCTAGCTAGACGCGCAGAAGAATAGGATTAAGGAATTACGTATGAATACCCTTTCAAGTCACGTACTAGACACAACATTAGGTAAACCGGCGAAAGGCATTGCACTAACATTAACACTGCCTGATGGCAGCACGCTGTCAGGTGAGACGGATAATGATGGCCGTTTTAAAAACTGGGCGCTAGTCGATGATGGCGGCTTCCCTGCAGGCATTTACAACCTGAGATTTCACTGCAAGCCGTATTTAATCGAAACCCACGGCAGCAGTTTTTACCCACATATTGATATCACGTTTGAACTTACTGAGAATGGCGGCCACTATCACGTGCCATTGCTTATTTCTCCCTTTGGGTTCAGCAGCTACAGAGGCAGCTAGTATATATGCAGCTTTTTCGTGCAAGCATTGCGCACTTTCCAAAACAAACTACTCAGTTCGACAATGACATCGCTATTTTCAAAGACGGTGGTTTGTTAGTTAATGACAGCGAAATACAAGACATTGGCGAATTTCACGTAATAGCTGAGCGCTATCCAGCCGCCACTGTGACCGACTTTTCGGGCAAATGGATATTACCGGGTTTAATAGACAGTCACCTGCATTATCCTCAAACCCAGAGCATTGCTCACTATGGAGAACAGCTGTTGAGCTGGCTCGAAAACTACACGTTTCCCACAGAGATACAGTTTGCAGATAGTGCACACGCCACAACAATAGCCAAAGTTTTCTTAAACCAGTTATTGAGAAATGGCACCACCACTGGTTTTGTTTTTACCACCGTACATAAGGAAAGCTGCCATGCACTATTTAGCGCAGCGAGTGAGATTGATATGGCGATTGTGGCAGGCAAAGTGTGTATGGACAGAAACTGCCCTAGCGAGCTTCGCGACAACGCTGAAACTGCCCAAGCAGATAGTGCACAGCTCATAGAAACTTGGCACAACAAAGGCCGTAGCCGTTATGCACTAACCCCTCGTTTCGCCCCCACCAGCACAGAAGCCCAACTTGCTGCGCTAGGTGAACTTGCCGAGCAGTATTCCGACGTTTTTATTCAAACGCATTTATCTGAAAATTTAGATGAAATTGCGTGGGTAAAAAGCTTGTTCCCTCAAGCTGATGGTTATTTAGATGTCTATGACAAATATAACTTAGTGCGGGAGCGTTCCGTTTTCGGACACGGTATTCACCTTACGCCAACTGAATGGGCGCGATTAGGTGAAAGTGGTGCAACTATTGCCTTTTGCCCAACATCGAACTTATTTTTAGGCAGCGGCCTTTTTGATATGACCGCGGCACGGGCCAATAATGTTCATGTTGCTATGGCTACCGATGTAGGCGCGGGTACTACATTTAATATGTTTAAAACCTATGGCGACGCCTATAAGGTTAGTCAATTACGTAATGAGCCCATCAGCCCGTTAGAAGGATTTTACCTGATGACTCAAGGTGCCGCCGTGGCTCATGCCCTTGATCATGAAATAGGCAATTTAAACCCTGGGTCTACGGCCGATTTTATTGTTGTTGAGCCGAGGTTCGATGAATTGACGCGCTTAAGAATAAAAGAAGACGCTGAGTTTGATGACGTGTTTTTTGCGTTGAGTATTTTAGGTGACGACCGTGCTATCGACCAAACGTGGTTAAACGGTACCTGCCGCTATAAAAAAGAAGATTAAAGTAACAGGCTACAGTAGGGCTTTATACCCTAAATAAGGAGAATAATAATGCCGTGGCTAGATTGGATTAGTTTATTTGTACGTTGGTTTCACGTCATCGCAGGTGTGGCGTGGATTGGCGCGTCGTTTTACTTTATTTGGCTAGACAATAACTTACGTACGCCACCAAAGTGGAAGCAAGACAAGGGGATTAAAGGCGATTTATGGGCTATTCATGGCGGAGGATTTTACGAAGTTGCTAAATACGCTTATGGCCCAGAGAAAATGCCCGAGACCCTGCATTGGTTTAAATGGGAAGCCTATACGACTTGGCTATCGGGCTTCGCCCTTCTCATTATCGTTTACTACTTTGGAGCCAGCGCCTATCTTATCGACCCATCGGTCAACGCCATGTCGCCAGCCACGGCAATATCTTTGGGGTTAGGGTTAATCTTTGGTGGTCTAGCCTTGTACGAGCTTGCCTGTCGTAGTCCATTGGCAAAATATCCACTCGCCTTCGGCATTGGATTAGTTGCGCTTATTTGCGTTGTTAGCTACCTGTCTACTCAGTGGTTTAGCGGTCGCGGCGCCTATATCCACGTGGGTGCACTTATCGGCACTATTATGGCTGGTAACGTGTTTTTTAATATTATGCCGAACCAGCGCAAGATGGTGGCAGCGGTAGCAGATAAAAAAGACATTGACCCAAGCTGGGGAGCAAGCGCTAAATTGCGCTCGGTGCATAATAACTATTTCACCTTACCCCTGCTTTTTATCATGATTTCCAATCACTATCCCATGACTTACCAGCACCCACAAAATTGGCTGGTACTTATTGCCATCATGGCGACAGCTGCGTGGATAAGACATTTCTTTAATTTGCGTCACGTGGGCACCACTAAACCAAGTATTTTAGTTTCTGGTGCAGCAGCGATGCTCGCGATAGCACTGTGGGTGTCTTGGCCGCAATCATCTTTAGAGACAACGTTTAGTCATGAAACTGCCCATTCGCCGAATAGTGCTGAGGTCGATGCAATGCATACCTCATCTAATCGAGATGGAATGAGCAATGAAAGCGGTGACTCACACACTAGTATGGTGATTAGTGATGAGAGGGTGGCAAGTTTGGTAGCAACGCATTGTGTGAGCTGCCATTCACGAACGCCAACGGATGATATCTTCAAAGTTGCACCATTGGGCGTGGTGCTAGATACATGGGAAGACATTGAGCGGTTTGCACCGCAGCTGGTTCGCAGAACCACAGTGACCAAGGATATGCCGTTTTTAAACAAAACCCAGATGACTGATGCCGAGCGTCAGGACATCGCTACATGGTTTGCACAGAAACGATAGGCTCACCGAAAAGCGGTATAGGCACGCTCTACTTACCTATACCGCTTTATCAATTATTGCTTCGGCTTGCCGACAGTGCTTTTTTCCATACATTTCCTCGTCAGCTCGGTCCAACCACTCCTGAACCGAAGTTATATCTTCGTGCCACTCGACCCAACCCACGCTATATTCGATAGGGACAACTTCGCTTTCGCTTACCTTTATTTGAAACTTGCACTGTGCAGCTCGTTCAAAAAATGCTTCTGCTTCCTTCCCACTTGTTCCATAGAGCAAAATAACGAACTCATCGCCACCAATACGGCCAAACCGATCACTATCCCTCAGTAGCTGGCTCATTGACTCTGAGAATGTGACTAAGGCCTTATCTCCAAGTTTGTGACCGTACTTATCGTTTATTTCTTTAAATTTATTAAGGTCTATATACACAAGGGTGGAGGTTTGTTGACCTCTATCCATTCGCGCTATCTCATCACTTAACTGACTAAAAATTTCTCGTCTGTTGGCCAGCCCTGTGAGGGAGTCAGTTTTTGAAAGGTGCTCTAGCTTGGTTACAGCACTCATTAGCGCTTGCTGTTGAACTTTTTCTCTCGTTATATCATCTGCCGTACCCAGAATACGGGATTCTCTTTCTCTATCATCGAATAAAAGACTTCCTCTATCATGAAGGTATTTTATTTCACCTTTCGAGTCATAGATCCGGTATTGAATATCCCAATTTTGAAGTGGTCGACGGTTGAATACGTTTAACACCCTGGCTTTGTCATCTTCGTGAACATAATCGAGAAACCGCATTGGATTACAGTATAGTTCGTACTCATTGCGACCAAAAATGTTCTCATAGCCATCATTGACGTACTGCATTTTGCCAAGGTCGGGCGTGGCCACCCATATGAAGGTTCTATCTGAAAAGGCGCTGACTATTTTGCTAAATAATGCATCGATTTGAAAAAGCTCTGACTGGATACGCTTTTTATCGTCGATATCTTCAACCACTGAAATGAAATAATCGGGGTTGTTGCTTTTATCTCTGACAAGAGAAACTGTCAGTTGCGCCCACACATACTCGCCGTCTCGCCTTATGTAACGTTTTTCTAGCGAATATTTGTCAATTTTACCTTTCAACAAATTTTCAAGGTAATCGAGATCTTCATCTAAATATTCTGGTGCGGTTAACTTTTG
The DNA here is from genome assembly GCF_009811475.1 of Alteromonas sp. KUL150. Lineage (NCBI taxonomy): Bacteria > Pseudomonadati > Pseudomonadota > Gammaproteobacteria > Alteromonadales > Alteromonadaceae > Alteromonas > Alteromonas sp. KUL150. The sequence goes on along the minus strand of NZ_BLIJ01000002.1, from coordinate 33,276 downwards.
AAAAGTAAGTTGTGTAAGCTCTTTTTCAGCGTACCCCAAGAAATCACAAAGTTTCTTGTTAACACGTATAAAGCTTCCGTCAATACTTACGTGGGCTAACCCCACAGGACAGGAGTGAAAAGTCTTTTCAAACATGGGGCTTAGCCCCCTTACGTGACTGCATTCCATCGCCTCTTAAGTGAGTAATCACACAATATGATCACAGCTTATACTTTCGTATAACTAATTATAGATTAGTTTTATTTTTCCGCTAAAAAATGTCCCTAAGAAAAAGGATTAGATACGTTCTGTAGAATCTGACCTTTCAAGCACGCCGAAGAGAAGCGGTGCATCACGAACGCACCGCATAGGCACTCGTTTTAATTATCTGAGTGACTTTCAGACCACACGCGAAGCTGTTCGAGTATGTCTAACGCAGAGCGACCAAATTCAGTAAGACTATAAGTGACAGCAATGGGTCGGGTATCAATAACGCTGCGCAAAACCATCCCATTGTTTTCAAGTTCTTTTAGGCGCTGATCGATCATTTTACGGCTTGCGCCACCAAGCATTCTGCACAAGTCGTTAAAGCGAACCGGTTCATCTTTAAGATGATAGATGATTGAGCCTGTCCACTTTCCACCTATTAACCGCATTCCACGCTCAATAGCACAGGGTTCAGTACACGTATTTAGTACCGTTTTTTTACCCTTGGCATCTGTTTTAATCTCAGTTTTCATTCATGTCCTTTAAAAGAGCGACCAGTAACCAAAAGTATACTAATTGCTAAATTAAACAAGGTTACTAAACTATACCATGCTTAGAAGCTAACCCAAAGGCTAGCTCCTTTCGCATTTTAGCCTTGTGTTTTTTAAAAGGTTCATGCCTGACGCGCAACTTAAAACCCTATTACACATATTTTTTTTGAGCTTTGAAACCCTCGCAAGCATCGAAAAATAGATCTTTTCAGAAGCTTTGCGAGTAAGGGTTTCCAATACACCAACTTAATGTTGAAGCTTAGCTTTGCCCTAAAACGGCGTTGTTTGTGAATAAACACAGGTAAAGACGAAAAATTTAGCATTAAGCACTATAGTAATTCGGTATGCCAAGCGGGCTAATCAAACCTTTCTTGGTGAGACTGTCTGTAACTCTAACTACTCGGTAATAACGACCATGATTGAATTTATATTGAATGGAAATAAAGTGCAGACGGATGCTGCCGCAGATACCCCACTTGTATGGGTAATACGAGACGAATTTGGGCTTAAAGGAACGAAGTTTGGGTGTGGTGTTGCCATGTGCGGAGTTTGCACTGTTCATATTGATGGTAACGCAATTCGTTCATGCTCATATCCGGTTTCCGCGGCCAATGGCAAAGAAGTCAGTACCATAGAAAGCTTGAATGGCGAGCACCCACTTCAGTCTGCTTGGGTCGAAGAGCAGGTTCCCCAATGTGGCTACTGTCAATCTGGTCAAATTATGCAGGCTGCAACCCTTCTTAAAAGCAACCCTAACCCGACAGACGAAGAAATTGTCAACCATATGAATTCAAATTACTGTCGCTGCATGGCCTATACGCGGATTAAAAAAGCAATTAAACGCGCCGCAACCTCTTCTGTAGAATATTTTGACCCAAACGCATCGAAAAAAGGTGAAAACGAATGAGCATAAAAGATATTTCTAAAGAAAAGAAAGACATGGTTAGCCTTTCTCGCCGCTCTTTTATGGTAGGGTCGGTGAAAACTTCATTACTCATGGCTTTTGGTGCTTCAGCCCTCCCTTCCTTGTTATCTGCAAAAGAAGCGCTAGCATCAAAAACCTTTGCGCCTAATATATGGTTTGAAATGGACACCACCGGCAAGGTAATAGTGAACATTGCTAAAGCAGAAATGGGTCAGCATGTTGGCACAGCCATCGCTCGAATCTTAGCTGACGAACTGGAATGCGACTGGAATAAAGTTGCTATTGTTCACGTTGATACAGATCCGAAGTGGGGCTATATGGTCACAGGCGGCTCTTGGTCAGTTTTTCAAACCTATAAACCCATGTCTCAAGCTGGCGCTGCCGGCCGGCAAGTGTTAGTTCGCGCGGGTGCTGAACTGCTTGGAGTTTCAGAGTCTAGCTGTGAAGCAAAGTCAGGGTTTATCGTATCTGGGAGCAAGAAGATAAGCTACGGCGATATTGTTGCCAAAGGAAATATTGACAAGACATTTTCAGCGGATGAGTTGTCGGCGTTACCAATCAAGCCTGGCAATAAGAAGCACCTTATTGGCATAGGTAACGATTATAAAGCGCTGGATATCCCACCTAAAACCGATGGAACTGCAGTGTATGGTATTGATGTTGAAGTCGACAATATGCTTTACGCTCGCCCTATCCTTCCGCCTACGCGATATGGAAGCACGGTAACGAATGTAGACGACAGCCAAGCTAAATCACTGCCTGGCTACAAAGGCTATAAAGTGTTGTCTGACCCATCGAATACTGTTGAGGGGTGGGTAGCTATTCTCGCCAGCGATTACCCTACTGCTATCAAAGCCGTGGACATGGTTAAGGTGACATACAACGCCGGTAAAACGGTTAATGTAAATGAAGCTGATATTCAAAAAGAAGGCGAGCGAATTTGTAGAGACCGTAATGAAGGTACACTTTTCGTCGATGAGGGTAATATTGTAGAAGCGCAACAAAAAGCGGCGAATACTATCGAGGCTATGTACACCACCTCTACTGCTAGTCACTTTCAACTTGAACCCGTAAACGCCGTTGCCGAGTTTAAAGACGGAAAGTGGCATATTCACACGGGAAATCAGTGGCAGGGCCTTACGCTACCGGCCGTTGCCAAGGCGGCAGGTGTCTCTGATTCTGAGGTTGTGATTCATCAATATTACTTGGGGGGTGGCTTTGGTCGCCGTCTTTTTGGCGACTGGATTATTCCTACAGTACTTACAGCGAAAGCGGTAGGTCAACCTGTGAAAATGTTGTTTATGCGGCCTGACGACGCAATGTTCGACCAACCGAGGTCTGCGTCTACATCGCTCTTTAACGCTGCTTTTGATGAATCTGGCAAGTTTTTAGGAATGGAGCATGCGCTAGCCGCTGGCTGGCCGACTCTCGCTATGGCACCGAGCTTCATGCCCGACGGTGTGGATGGAAAAGGTAAAGTAGACCCGTTTTCAGCTTCCGGCGCAGACCACTGGTATACCATGGAGCATCACAGAGCACGGGTTATTAATAACAAAGTAGCGCAAGACACCTTTACTCCCGGCTGGCTGCGTTCAGTGGGCCAAGGGTGGATAGTGTGGGGACTGGAAAGCTTTATCGATGAGGTTGCTCACGAAGCTAAGCAAAACCCTGTCGATTTCAGACTTGCCATGCTTGATGGTAAAGGCAAACAAGCGGGCAAAGCGCCTGAAAGTGTTGGCGGAGCTAAACGGTTAGCCAACACCCTTGAAATCCTTAAGAGCAAGACCGCAAATGTAAAGCTAGCTGAGAACGAAGGCATTGGCTATAGCGTCACCGCAGGGCAAGAGCGCACTATGCCTGCTTGGTTAGCTACCGCTGCCCACGTCCATGTTGATAAGGCGTCAGGCAAAATCACACTTAAAAAACTTTGGGTTGTGGCTGATGCTGGTATCGTGGTTCATCCAGATGGTGCTATGGCACAAATGGAAGGCTCTTTACTATGGGGCACTAGCCTAGCACTGTTCGAGCATAACGAAATAAAGAACGGTTATGTTGCGAAGAAAAACCTTACCACCTATCAACCGCTGCGAATGAAAGATGTACCTGAAATGGATATCGAATTCGTTGAAAGCGACGAATTCCCGGTGGGCTTAGGTGAGCCTGGTGTTATCGGTGTCGCACCTGCTGTGGGTAACGCGGTTTATCAGGCTGCGGGGGTGCGTTTGCGTCACCTTCCTATGTTATCTTCCCATGTTACTGAGGCGCTTAGTGCCTGAGATAGAATGTAAATCAAACAACCCGCGAAATCGCGGGTTGTTTTTTTGTTAGCTACGCAAAGCGAGAAGATCAGTTTAGAAATGATAGTGCGCGCTTAAAACGAAAGATTCAGAACCTGGGTTTCTATCCCCTAAGCCACCGTTTGAAATATGCCCAATCTCAGCTTCAAATGACAATAATTCAGAAACGTTATACAGCCCGGCAATTGAAGAATAAAACTCGACGGTATCACCTAAGTTTTCAGCTTCATCAACGATACCTGCGTGAAACGCAGCGCGTATTGAAAACCCCTTGTATCGGTAAATATCTTTGGCAATGCCCGCTGCAAAATAGTGCTGACCTTGATCTGCATTAATTAAAAGTACCGTCGGTCTTAAATCATAAAATTGCGCTATGGGCTTATGAATATAAGCGACATGCATGGCATAGCGGTCGGCATCGTCGAATAGGTTCCAAACTGCCGCACCGGCTTTTAACTCGCTTCCTTGCGGTAAAGCGTAACTTTTAGGCGCGAAAAGTGAAAGAATTGCAGATGAAAAGATTAAAGGTAATGTAAGTGTGAGTGTTTTACGTGTCATTTTCATGGTTATACTGTTCTCAGAGATTGTTTCGTTTTAATGTTTAAGAAAAACTAACAGTCCTCATAAAGGTGAAAAAATACCGTTCTGTCGAAGACGTCAATGTATCGCTAACAGAATAATGGATACTAGGTTACTTTTTTCAACCTGATTACTTTTAGTAATCTTATAACTTTGTAGAAAAAGACATTCACTATTGCTCTAAATATTTTGTTGCATGTGGATAATAGTATTAAGACACCAAAAGGTTTCGTTCTTTGGCGTACGTACAAGGCCGGTAAACCAGGCCATTTAAGTTGGATAATATCGAGTGCAGTGTATGAGTGACAAAAGTACTATTGAAGAGACAAAGCGCAGTAAAAAGGTCCTCGTGCTTTTTGCCCACCCTGCACAGACTGAATCTGAGGTGAATGTTCCCCTTTTTCACGAGGCCAATTTAAACAGGCACGTCACTGCCGTCGATTTATATGCAGAATATCCCGACTTTAATATTGATATTGAGCGAGAACAGCAGCGCTTAATCGATCACGATGTGATCGTATTTCTTTTTCCCCTTTACTGGTACTCAACGCCATCCATTTTGAAAGAGTGGCAGGATTTGGTGTTAGAATATGGTTTTGCCTACGGCCATGAAGGCACTGCACTTAAAGACAAAATCTTTCTCTGCGCGCTTAGCGCTGGCGGAAAAGAAGAAGCCTATCAAACCGATGGTTTTAATCACTACACGATTAGGCAATTGCTTCAACCCCTCGAACAAATGGCTCAGATCACGCAAATGACTTATGTTGCTCCGTTTGCCCTTTTCGGTTCTAGAACCGCTCAAGAAGAGGCGCGAGTTTATGAGCATAGGGGCAAGTGGACCACCCTATTGAATAAACTGACAACCAATAGCCTTGATATAGAAAAAGCACAGCATATCGAAAATCTTGCTGACCTTTGTACTTCGCAGGGAGAATAACGTGACGGGCTATTTTTTATACGCATTTATCTATCTGGTTGCCGCTGTAATAGCCGTACCCATTGCGAAACGCCTTGGATTAGGTTCTGTATTAGGTTATCTCATTGCAGGGCTGGTTATAGGCCCAATATTCGGCCTTGTTGGCGATGAAACGGTTGCCATTCAACACTTTGCTGAATTTGGTGTTGTGATGATGCTTTTTCTAGTGGGTCTTGAGCTTGAACCGCGCTCTCTCTGGGCGATGAAGTCTAAGTTGGTTGGCTTAGGTGGCCTGCAATTAGGTTTAACAACGGCCCTCATCACAGCAACAGCCATGTGGCTAAGCCAGCCATTCGGTATTTCGCTCACCATTGGCCTTATCTTTGCCCTTTCTTCAACCGCTATTGTCTTACAAACACTTCAAGAAAAAGGTCTTCAAAAGACTGAAGGGGGTAAAAGCGCCTTCTCCGTCTTATTGTTTCAAGATATTGCGGTTATTCCCATGCTCGCGTTTATTCCGCTCCTTGCCATTCCCGAACTGATAAACGCAGGCACTGAACATGGAGGTAACTCAAGCTCCCACGACAGTTTTAATCTGGTTGAAGGGCTTGCCCCGTGGGCCTCGGGGCTTGTTATTATCGGGTCTGTCGCATTTCTAACTATTGGCGCTCATTACTTAAGCCGCCCACTTTTCAAGTATGTTGCGGCTTCGGGCTTACGGGAAATATTTACGGCCACGGCGCTTATGCTCATTATCGGCATTGCCGCGTTAATGGGGCTTGTTGGCTTATCACCTGCCCTTGGGGCTTTTTTAGCGGGTGTGGTACTCGCTAACAGTGAGTTCCGACATGAACTGGAAGCCAATATAGAGCCATTCAAAGGATTATTACTGGGGCTTTTCTTCATAACCGTTGGAGCCGGCATTAATTTTTCTGTGCTTTCTGAAAACCCCATGTTGATAGCGGGGCTAACAATAGCGGTAATGTTATCTAAAGCCATTGTACTTTTTGTCGTTGCTCTAATCTTTAAGATTAAAGGCACCAACAAATGGCTGTTTACGCTGAGTCTTGCTCAAGCCGGGGAATTTGGCTTTGTTTTACTCAGTTTTGCTTCTCAAAATTACGTGCTGCCCAGTGATATCATTTCGATCCTCTCGTTGGTTGTCGCCATCTCTATGTTCTTAACGCCCGGGCTCTTCATTTTATTTGATAAGGCGATTATTCCCCGCTATAAAAATGCGAAGTCAACGCGCTCTGACGACGAGATTGATGAAAAAGGTACCGTTGTTATTGCTGGGATAGGACGCTTCGGTCAAATAATCAACCGTTTGCTCGTTGCAAACGATGTCAAAACCGTTGTACTCGATATTCGTTCTGAGCAAATAGACCTTATTCGTCGTATTGGTACCAAAGCCTTTTTTGGCGATGCATCTAAACCCGATATCTTACATACCGCAGGGGCGCACGAGTCCGCTTTATTAGTTATCGCTATTGATGACCGGGAAACGGCAGCAGAGATGGTCAAATACGCAAAACATGCTTACCCAAATATAAAAGTCCTTGCCCGCGCTTTCGACCGTGGTCACGGTTATCGGCTGCGTCAACTCGGTGCAGACTATGTGGTATCAGAAACCTATCATAGTGCGCTTGAAATGGGCGCTGAAGCTTTGCGTTCTCTCAACATTCATCCTTTTCATGTTGAGCGTCAAAAAATGGCTTATAAAAATATCGAGTCTCAGCAAAATGACGTGCTTTATCATGCCTGGGCAGACGATGCCAGTGGTGAACGAGTTGATAACAATTACCTTAAGCTCTTTATTGAACTTGAGTCGCTAATTGAAAATGCCCTAAAAGCAGATTTACACGACAAACATTCTAGAATGCGTGGCTGGACACCGCCACCCAAAGGCTATGCTGAAAAGCTTGCACCAGATGAAAAGCCGGATGAAACTGAAGGGCATTAAGAGAGAATCGTTCGAACGTTAGGGCAAATTGAAAATAACGAAAATATCGCAGCTGTGAATAAAAGTTAACTTTCACCTGATCGAATTGGGAAAATAACGCTATAACCTTTATGTACACATAGCGCAGCGTGTATTGCCTTTTACTCGCTTGCGTAGATTGAACAGGGATCGATTGTTCGATACATATAAATATCCCTCCGAGATATGTAGCTGAAGCAAACGTAATTTATTTGAATGGAGAGTACCATGTTGTCTGAAAAAAGCCGTTATCGCAGCCTAGCCACACCCGCTGTGATTGCTTTCATAGCACTTGTCGGGTTAAGCGCCTGTCAGGAAGCGCCAACCCCGCCCAAAGCGGCTTCCTCAACACCGGTAACCCTTTATAATGTTCAACACTCAGACGAAACCATCGCTAAATTTCCCGGACAAGTAGAAGCAGCGGAGTATTCAAATCTTTCATTTCGCATCGGCGGCAAGCTTCAAGAGCTAAACGTAAAAGCGGGCGAAGAAGTAAAAGAAAATCAGCTTATAGCGCGACTTGATGACAGAGATGCAAAAGCCCAGCTTGCTACGGCCCAATCTCAATTTGATGTGTCTTCTGCTATGTTCGAACGCATGGAGGCATCGGTAGAAAAAGGGGCGGTAAGCCGCTCTACGTTTGACGAAGCCAGGGCAAACTTTTTGGCGGCTAAAGCAAGTCTAACTAACGCAAAAGACCAATTGAGCTACACAGAACTTCGCGCTCCATTCGCCGGTCTCATTGCGTCTGTACCGGTTGAAAACTATCAAGTGATCGTGCCTCAGCAAACCATTGCTGAACTTCATTTGCCCGGCGCTATCGACGTGACATTCCAATTGCCAGAGCAAAAAATGCGTATGATTGACCGCTCGCGAGCAAGAGAAAATAGTTCATCTGAAATGGCTTGGGTTACCTTCTCTGGCATGCCAGAAAAGCGCTACCCCGCCATGTATAAGGACCACGAGAGCACCACGCGACAAGGGGAACTTAGCTACGAGGTCACCATTACCCTACCTGAGCCTGACGACATCAACGTGTTATCGGGTATGAGTGCAACCGTATTATTAGACATGTCTAAGCTTATTGAGTCTGATACAAAACTATGGCTGGTACCTTTTGGCGCAGTTGTTACAGATAACGCCGAGCCTGACAAGGCAATAGTGTGGCGTTTTAAACCCGACAACGGTAACGGCAAAAAGGGAACGGTAGAAGCCGTTCAAGTTATGATAACTCGCGGCATTTCTAACGGCTTATTGGTAGAAGGCCCATTAAACGATGACGATAGAATCGTCGCTGCTGGTGCCCACCTTGTCAAAGAGGGCCAAGCTGTTACGGAGTGGACGAAAGAAGGAGGCCTGTAGATCATGGTCGAGTATTTTTTTCGTCAAAAGGTTATTAGCTGGATGGTCGCCATCATTTTGGGTGTGGGCGGCGTAGTTACTTTTTTAGGCTTAGGTCAGCTTGAATTTCCCGAGTTCACCATTCGAAATGCCCTTGTTATTACACAATATCCGGGCGCGACACCAGAACAGGTTGAAGAGGAAGTCACTCTGCAACTTGAAAAGGCTATTCAGCGAATACCCAATGTTAAGCGCATTAGCTCGGTCAACATGGTAGGCCTTTCACAGATCACCGTTGAGCTTAAAAGCGGTGTTCAGGCAAAAGATTTAGAACAGTATTGGGACAATTTGCGCCGCAAAGTAGGAGACGCTCAAGCGTCACTGCCCCCTGGAACAAGTACCTCCATCGTGAACGACGACTTTGGCGATGTATTTGGCTTATTACTTACTTTAAAAAGTGAAGATTATTCGCTTAAGCAAATGGAAGACTTTGCCGACTTGATGCAGCGGGAAATACAGCTGGTTGAAGGGGTTAAAAAGGTTTCTATTGCGGGCACGGTCCGTGAGCAAATCATCGTGTCGTTAGATCACGATAAAATGAAAGCCCTTAACGTTTCGGCTGAGTCGATTGCTGGCCTGTTAACTGCGCAAAATGTTGTGGGCAACGCAGGCTCGATCAAAGTGCAAGGTAAACGCCTGTCCATTCAGCCAACTGGCGAGTTTGACAACTTAGAAGCCCTCGGCCAGGTAGTGATTGGCTCACCTGCAAGTGGCCTTATTCGCCTAACGGATATCGCGACTATTGAGCGAAAACTTAACGACACGCCGTCTATTCTTTATCACAGTTCTGGCACACCTGCCCTTTCCATTGGTGTATCGTTCGCTTCAGCAGTGAATGTGGTGGATGTGGGCAAGCGATTAGATACTAAAATTTCCGAATTAGAACAGCGCATGCCATTAGGGATGACGCTTAACACCGTTTACAACCAGCCAATCGTGGTAGATGATTCTGTTACCGGTTTCCTGATTAATCTTGTTGAAGCGGTAGCCATCGTCATCTTTGTGCTTCTTCTTTTTATGGGCTGGCGCAGTGGCGTATTGATGGGGCTCATTCTTGTACTGACTATTCTTGGCACCTTTATTTTGATGTCGGTAAAAGGCATTGAGTTACAAAAAATCTCTTTGGGCGCCCTTATCATTGCCCTTGGCATGTTGGTCGACAACGCCATTGTGGTAACTGAAGGTATGTTAATTGGTGTTAGAAAAGGGCAGACCAAGCTTCAGGCGGCGAAAGACGTGGTGTCTCAAAACGGTTTACCGCTTCTTGGCGCTACCGTTATCGCCATCACTGCTTTTGCGCCTATTGGTCTATCACCCGATGCCACAGGTGAATTCGTCGGCTCACTTTTCTGGGTGCTTTGCTTCTCGCTTTTCTTAAGCTGGATAACAGCCCTTACTATTACGCCTTTCTTTTTCGACCTGCTGTTTAAAACTGAAAAAGAACGTGGCGCTAATGATGAAGATGACGACCCATACAAGGGCATTATTTTCACGGTATATAAACGCGTGCTTACTGCTGCGATTAATCATCGTTACGCGACAATAGTACTGGTACTCGTTGCACTAGTCGGCAGCATGGCGTCAGGTAAATTTGTGAAAAACGCATTCTTCCCAGATTCGTCTACTCCCCTTTTCTTTGTCGATTTGTGGCTGCCCGAAGGCAGCGATATTTTAACCACCGAGCAGTCGATACGACGCCTAGAGTCCAAGGTGTTGGACATGAAGGACATAGCTAATATTACTAGCGTTATAGGCGGTGGTGCACAGCGGCTTACTCTGACCTATGCGCCAGAAGATAGATATGCCAGTTATGGACAGCTCATTGTTGAGACCAATACGGTTGAGTCGCGCGACGCGCGTATGCGAGAAATCATTGAGTTGGTGCGAGAAGACTTCCCTAATGTGCAATACAAAGTAAAAGCACTTCAAGTAGGCCCTTCTGCAAAAGCGGCAATTGAAGCGAGAATTTACGGGCCAGAGCCTGAAATTTTGCGTGAGATCAGCAGCGATATTGAAGCCATATTTCAAGCAGAGAAAACTATGGACAGCGTTCGCCTGTCGTGGAGCAATAAAGTTCCTTTTGTCGAACCTGTATTTTTGGAAGAACAAGCCCGACGTATCGGCGTAACACGAGATGCCGTTCACACTGCGTTTCTACTTAACAACGAAGGTGAAACAGTTGGGCTTTATCGCGAAGGTAGCGATTTAATCCCCATTATCATGCGCAATGATCCAAACCAACGCTATGATATCGACAACCTTGCCTCTCTTAACGTATGGAGCAAAGAACAAGGTAAGTACATCAGCATGGCCGACGTGATCAGTAACGTTGATGTATCGCTTGATAACCCTATCATCAAACGCCGTAATCGGGTGCGTATGCTGGCAGTTTATGCTGAACCCATGCCTTTATCCGGAGAAACGGCAGCTAGCGTGCAAGCGAAAGTTCGCCCTCTTGTAGAAGAACTTAAACTGCCTGATGGCTATCGCATTGAATGGGGCGGCGAATATGAAACCTCTCGCGATGCGCAGAGCGCCCTCTTCGCGAGTATGCCGATTGGTATTTTGGGTATGTTTATCATTACCGTGCTCCTTTTTGGCAGACTTCGCCAAGCGTTAGCGATATGGGGCGTAATACCGCTTACCACCATCGGCATTATTGGCGGCTTAGTATTAGTGGGTGCACCGTTTACTTTTATGGCACTGCTTGGCAGCTTGAGCCTTATTGGTATGGTGCTTAAAAACGGCATTGTGTTGATGGAAGAGATTAACGTGCAAGCCAAGGGCGATAGCGGCGCATTTGAAGCGGTTGTTACCGCGTCAGTGTCTCGTGTTCGCCCTGTTTCTATGGCGGCTATTACTACTATATTGGGTATGATCCCACTGTTTTCTGACGCGTTCTTCGCATCAATGGCGGTCGTCATTGTATTTGGTCTGACCGTCGCCACCGTGCTAACACTGCTTATTTTACCAGTGCTGCACTGCACGTTCCACGGTATTAAGTCTGAATGACCATTTGCTTATAAGCTTTAACGCGCGTTTAAGGTGGATGCGAAAGCAAAAAACGCAAACTGAAAGCCAGCGTATTGAGTTTACTTAATTACGCTGGCTTTTTTATTACACTACCATCAACACCGCTATTTTAACATCAACCTAAAGCGTAATTTAGATTAGGTAGCTTGAGTCTACAGAGTCATTATCACTCGCTTAACATTTTGTTTTGCTATACATTTGTGGTTACATTGTGTAAATAGCACTCACACATTCTATAAGCTACAATTAGGGCACATGACGTTAATTAAAAAAAGATGTCGCGCCATTTTGCTTTGGTATTAAATAGCTATTCAGGGGTTGTACGTCAGTGCATGCAATCGTTCAAGCAAACGTGAAGTTCTCAGTTAAAGGAGATGACTGCTAATAATGAAGCTATCTAGTCGAATTAATTGGGGCATTATTGCCCTAATGTTTATTGCGTTTATTGCGTTGTCTGTCGCTGAATTACGGCTGCTTCAGTCAAACACGTCAACGTTGATTAGCAATGTAACTGAGAAAGCGCTGGCTAGCTACACGAAAGCCACGAATGCGACGCCCGCTTCTTCGCAAACAAAGTCAATGATGTTAAGTGCTGTGGCGGAAACGTTGGCAGCGAGACCATCCATCGCATCTGCGAATGTTACAGACGAAGAAGGCAATGTGAGCGTTAGTCATGAGAGTGCATCTACAGGCCCTATTCCATCTTGGTTTTCGTTAATCGACCCAGCGCCCGCGTTTAAAAAACGTATTGCATTGCCGAATAACGACAGTTATCTGGTTGTCACATCAGATAAGCACGATACATACAGCAAATTTACTGCGATTGTTATTAAAAATGCCACTATTTTTATGTCGCTTTCTTTTATCGTTTATCTACTCGTTACGGTTTTGACTAAATCGGCGTTACGCCCTATTAATGATGTTATTAGAAAGCTGAGTGACATGGGCGGTCATAACTTCACATCACCTGACGCTAACACGTCAGCTAAAGATTTCGAATCGCTGAGCATCACCGTTAATAACCTGGCAGCCACCCTCGCCTCGAAATTTGATGATTTAACACGCCAAGCTGAGCTCTTTAAAAAAGAAGCGAGTAAAGACGCATTAACCGGGCTTTCAAATAGAGGGGCTTTTGAACGCCATATGCGAGCGCTGCTAAATGAAAACGCAACGTCGCAAGAGAAAGAACTCATTGTTGTTCGGTTAGCACAACTTGCCAACATAAATACCAAGCTAGGTATGGTGCCCGGTGACAACTATGTTAAAGCCATAACCAATATATTGATGGAAGAGACAAAGAATAACAGCAGCATTCGTTTCGTTTTTCGCTTGTCAGGCGGCGATTTTGCGCTAATTAGCGAGCCAATGGAAAAGCCAACAAGAGACTTGGTTCTCACGAACATTTCTACACAATGCGCAAGCGTTACTCCACTTAGAGACGGAACTAAGGCTACGTGGATTGGCGTTACGCGATTTACCGGCTCGATGACTATGCAACAAGTTATGGAAAGCGTAGATAGCGCGCTGCTCGCTTCGATGAAGACCAAAAACGGCTGGCAACTGGCATCTGATATTGCACATGTGCACAGTAACTCACAGTGGCGTGAGCGCCTTAATCACATCGTTTCGCAACAGTATGCTGATATCATGATACAGCCCGTCATGGATATCGAAAAAAACATGCCCGCTTATTACGAAACATCTGGGCGATTTAAAGACAAAAAGACAAACGAAGTTATTCCTATGTCTCAGCTCATTCCTGCGTCTGAGCGATTAGACCTAATACCGGAAGTTGATAAGTTAGTAACAAATATCGTTTTTAAAAAGATGGAAGTAACTTCTCAACAAGTTGCGATAAACCTAAGCATTACGTCCATTGCCAATCGTGAGTTTAGAGAGTGGTTGGTTAAAGAACTAACGCAGCGGGAAAACCTCTGCTCGAAGTTATTCTTTGAGATTGAAGATGCAGCTTTGATACAGCAAAGAGAGTATACAGAACTGCTTTGCCGCCACCTGATGGGACTTGGTTGCAGAATTACCATAGAGCATTTTGGCGATAACTTCGCGTCGCTTTCTGGGTTAAGGGTAATTCAACCTCAATTCGTTAAACTTTCTGGAAGGCTTACGCAGGGCATTCACACTAACAAAGATAATCAGCTCTTTGTTTCTAGCCTTATCAGCATAGCGAAGAACCTCAATATTAAAGTCATTGCGGAGATGGTAGAGACTGAAGCTGAATCGATAGCGCTCACAAAGCTTGGGGTTGAACATCAGCAGGGCTATTACTTTGCTAAACCAGCGCTTTGGAATGTTTATTAGCCTTTAAAACCACCTTCAGGTAGCGAAGATGCCTTGGCACTTTTCATTATCATTGCGACATATGGTGTAGCGAAGAATGTGAGAAGTGCTAGCACTGCCGAAGCGCTAGCACACTAACCTTGCTTTTTAAGTAGCGCCTCCATCGCGTCAGCACTTATGGGTTTTGAATATAAATAGCCTTGAACAAATTCTACATTCAGCGATTTGCAATAGTCGGACTGTTGTTCTGTTTCAACCCCCTCAACAACGATGAACAAATCCAGCTTATGACCAACGTTCACTATTGCTTCCATTAATGCACTATCAAAGGCTTTTTCCGGCGCGCCTTTTAAAAAGGATCGGTCGATTTTTAAATGGCTAACGGGAAAGTGCTTTAAGTAACTAAGCGATGAATAACCTGTACCAAAATCGTCTAGAGAAATCTCAACGCCTAAGTCTCGTTGATGTCGAAGGTTTTCTAGTATTGCATTGTCTGACTTTATAAGGATATTTTCAGTGAGCTCTAAACCAATATCCTTGGGCAATAAATGATATTGATTTCGGCAATCCGCAAGGCGCTCAAAGTACGCCGTTTTTTCTAGTTCTTTACCAGAGACATTTACATCTATACGAACCTCAATCCCCTTTTCTTTCCATAATCTCGCCTGCTGACAAGCGTTTTCTAGCACCCAATTACCAATTTGCACTATTAAATCACTGCGTTCAGCTATAGGAATAAAGACATTCGGTGGAACTGCGAGGCTTTCATTTTGAGGCCGCCATCTAAGTAGCGCTTCGCACGATGCCACCTTTCCTGTTTTCAAATCATACTGAGGCTGGTAAAGCAATTCGAACTCGTTGTTACTTAGCGATGTACGTAGGTTTGCCGCAATATCCCTATGCTGTCGCAACTGCTGACTCAATGCATGGGTGAAGAGGTGATAGCGATTACGCCCTTCAGCCTTGGCTTGGTACATGGCAACATCTGCATTTTTAAGCAGATCATCAATTTCTTGGCCATGTTTAGGATACAAGCTTATGCCGATGCTAGAGGTAATGTGAATATTTTCAGCGCTTAGCTGAAAGCTTTGTTTAAAACAACAGGAAAGGTTTTTTGCGATATCTTCACAATCACTCTCATCACTTATGTTGGTAGCTACATAAACAAATTCATCTCCACCAAAACGAGTAAGCAAGCCATCACTGTCTATACAGTCAGATAAACGCTCAGCAACAGCACGAAGAAGCTCATCGCCCCATGTATGCCCAAGGGTGTCATTGATTTCTTTAAACATGTCTAAATCAATGAAAAATAGCGCAAAGCTTAAGTTATTTGTCGATGCTTCACTTATTGCATTTGCAAGGAATTGCTTGAGTAATCGACGGTTTGGTAATTCTGTCAGCAAATCTGTCGATGCCATGCGCTCTAGCTCTTGACGCACAGCATGCTGCTCACTTAAATCGATATCGACGCAATACATTTCCGGGGAGTCGGTATCTTCTTTTAACATCACGTGAGACGAAAAAACGTGTACAGGCTCCCCTCCCTTTTTTTTCAACACCAACTCTTCAGACGGTATCGCTTCACCGAATTCAATCCAGCGTTGATGCAACTTAATCACATCTGCTTTCATAAAGTCTGGAATAATTAAGTCTTCTAGTTTACGGCCAATGGCTTCACACTCGCTGTAGCCATAAATATCTTCACTTGATTTATTCCAGTAAATAACGTTTCGCGCTTTGTCATAACCTTGAACTGATACTTTAGGAAGGGCACTGATAAGCTGCAAGAACCGCCTTTCGGCTGAATCATGTTCTAAAAATGAAGCGGGTTCTCTGTATTCCGTTAAGCTCATCTAACTCCCTCGCGTGCTAAACTACATAAAAGCATCTTAAGCAAAAATAACTGCCACTGCTAAAGTGTAGTCTAAAATAACTGACTAGCAGAAACTGGTTTTTAAAATGAAAGCCAGGATTCGAGAAATCAGCGCTGCGAAAGTGTTACAAAATATGTGTTAAGGAGGATTAATGTGTTTCGATAGAGGGATTAGATGGTGCGTCTACCCTGATTCGAACAGGGGACCTCTACCATGTCAAGGTAGCGCTCTAACCAACTGAGCTATAGACGCATTACATGTTGCTAAACCAGAAAGGTCTGCGAATGCCTAACAACGCCGCGTATAATACTTAGCGCAGGCACCACCTGCAAGGAAAACTTCACAAAACAACGTTCAAGTGACTAATTTGACAGCAATTCGATTGTTTTTTAGTGGTTTGGGGGGGTTATTTATCTCATCTTAAAAGGTAATGGTTTAATTGAGTCAACCAGCGTGCCGTCATTTACTGCGCGCATAAAGTACTCCCCTAACCTGTCAGTTTCTTGAAGCACTGTTTGCCAGTACTTAATTCGGGTGTCTGCATCAAGAACTTCAAAATCCTTCCGGTCAGGTATTTTACTGTAGGGTAAATTAGCAACAAACGAGGCTGACGGAACTAGCATAACCACGTTGTCGTAGCTAGATTGATGAGGCACTCTGCCTTTTAATCCCTTATCAAACCAACCAGGGATGGGCTTATCGTAAAAGTGAGGATATAAAACTAAGCCTTCATCGGGCCCAAATGACAGATCAAAATGGTAATCGACTATCCCACCATCTCTATACATCCCAGGTGGGGCCCCCTCAATATTTTGAACCCCCTCAATAACAACTGGAATAGAGCCAGATGCCAATAAAGCACTGTGGATATTTCCGTGCGTTAAATCGTGGTACTTCGTGGGCAGCGCGTAAGGGTCTTTTATGGCAAAATTTGTATCGGGTGTAGAGAAAACGTATCGCGTATATAAGCGAGAAAGGTTCTTCCTATTTACCGTATTAGCCGCAGCACTCATTGCAAGCCCTGAAAGCTGTCTGAATTTGCTTTCAAAGCGAGTGGCACCTAGGCACCTTGCTACAATAAGATGAGCTTTGAAGCGAGGATTAGACAAGACCTCTTGCTTACCTTTCTCATCTACCATTTCCTTCAACAGATCTTCTGCTTTAGCAGTAATTTCTCTTGGCGTTGGTTTTTCACTGTACGTGGTGGTTGAATAAGATGATGCAAGGCGGTTAATTGCAGCAAGAGGATCGTTTTGCACCGCGCATATTGCGCGAAACGCGCCAGCAGATGAACCTATAACGTGAATCTGATGTTCGATGTTGGCAAACCACTCAGGAAACAGTACACGGTCTAAACCTGCAAGAGAAAACCATTTTGGTCCACCAGAAGCGCCTAAAAAGTAATTAAATAATTCCGGACGAAAGCCGTTTTTCATAATTACTTCACGTGCTTTTTTGCCTGCATATATGTCTAACGGTGCCACTTAAATTCCTTGCTGCTAACAGGTGAAAACCCGCTGTTTTGTCTATTCCGATGGAATTTAACAGCAAAAAGGGTAAAAGTAACTGTCAAAGCCTTTTCTTATGTGCTGTTCAGACCACACTAGTAACGGCCTATGCTTGATAAACTAAGGGGTAAGCGCTTCTATCACTTTTAGAAATACGCGATACTCATCATCAGTGATATTTTCGAGTCGCTTGTTTTGCCATTCCACTACGCGAGGAATTATCTGCTCATACATTGCTTTTCCCTCTTTTGATAGCGCGATTAGGCTAGACCTTTTGTCCTTTTTACTCAGCCTTTTTTTCACCACGCCATTCTTATTTAACCGTTCTATTGCACGAGAAACCTGCACTTTATCCAAGCGGGTAGCATGGGCTATCTCTTTCGCCGTTTTATACTTACTTTGAGAGCCCTCTAGGCATGCACCGAGCGTTGCCATAACACGCCACTCAGGCATTGTAAGTTGATAGGCCTCATATTCTCTCGCAAGAGAGCCGCTTAGATCGCTAGCCAACATTGCGACTTTGTAGGCAAGCATGTCATTTAACTGCACCTCGTTACTCCTGATTTTTATAAAACGACTAATATTTGCGTATGTTTCGTACACAATAATTAAGCTCTAAAGCCCTACCACTAAAAGGTTAACAGTGTTGCAGTTTTAAAGCGCTTCTATGCCTTTGTTTTTAGCAATGTATTTATTACTAGCGCGCTTATGATTGATACCTTTGTAAACCTTGCTTACCAAAACGTTAAATATACGAAAAAACTGCGCTACCACCTTTATTGATTTACATTTCATTTACCTCTAGCCTAGTTCATATAGTTTCATTTGTAACTAATTTCAGCGCATAGCTGCCTTCGAGACCTAATAGTGGAAAGCTTTATGGAAAACTTATCGTATTTAACCGGGTTTAATAACGAACATGAAACCGAAGCCTTGCCTGGGGCGCTGCCTAAAGGGCAATTCAGCCCACAGAAGGTAAACTATAAGCTTTACGCTGAGCAGTTCAGCAGCACTGCTTTCACTGCACCCAGAGCCGAAAACCGCCGAAGCTGGACATACCGACTTCGACCTTCTATCGCCATGGGAGACTTTACAAAAATAGACAACGGCTTAGTGCGCACAGCACCCGAGACTGACATTCCCTGTCCTCCTAATGTGCTTAGATGGGACCCTATTCCGCTTCCACAGCAAGATACTGATTTCGTTGATTCTCTCGTTACCATTGCCACCAATGGCGATGCCAAAACTCAAGTAGGAATAGGCATTCACTGCTACAGTGCCAACGCCAATATGCAAAATCGCGTGTTTTATTCATCGGACGGTGAAATGCTTTTCGTCCCCCAGCTCGGCAAAATGGAAATTACGACAGAATTTGGAAAGCTACACCTATCGGTAGGTGAAATTGCGGTTATTCCCCGTGGCGTGCGCTTTGCTATCAATCCGCTAGATGGTCCCATACGAGGTTATATTTGTGAAAACTACGGGCACCCTTTTGTTTTACCCGAACGCGGCCCTGTTGGCGCAAATGGCTACGCTAACCAAAGAGATTTTTGCTATCCCACCGCATGGTTTGAGGACAACGATACGCCGCATATTATGATAAATAAATTCTGTGGCAATCTGTTTGAAGCACAGCTCGACCATTCACCTTTCGACGTCGTGGCATGGGTAGGAAATTCTGCGCCTTATAAGTACGATCTTTCGCGGTTTAACGTAGTGAACACCGTAAGTTTTGATCACCCCGACCCCTCTATATTTACCGTACTTACGTCACCTTCAGAACTTGAGGGCACGGCAAACGTAGATTTTGTAATATTTCCGCCTAGGTGGATGGTTGCAGAACATACATTCCGCCCGCCTTACTATCATAGAAATATAATGAGCGAGTTTATGGGGTTAATTGAGGGAATGTATGACGCCAAAGAACACGGTTTTGTACCAGGGGGCATGAGCCTGCACAACTGCATGACTCCTCACGGTCCAGAGGCAGAAGTCTTCGAAAAAGCGTCCAATGCTTCTCTTTCACCTCAGCGTTATGAAAATACATTGGCGTTTATGTTCGAGTCTCGATACGCCATAGCGCCAACCGAGTTCGCCATGAACAGTGATTTACGACAGCGTGATTATCTTGCTTGTTGGAAAGGTCTTAAAAAATACTATAACGGAGAGAAGTAGCGCTTCTCCTTCAATGTATTGTTTTATGGACACATAAGATTGCAAACCAATCTTCATTTTTTTGTTTTTTAACAGTGGCATAGATTGAAAAAAGAGTGGATTATTGCGCTTTAAAGCAGCAACTGAAAACAAAACGTTACAGTCGAGCTTTCCAGCGCACAAACCCGTTGTCATGTCTGCTATTGCTTGCTTTTTCACTGGGCACTTACAATCAGCTAACAATTATAAAATGTGTTTTACGTTGAGGATGTAACGCTATGGCTGATTTATTTGAAAACCCCATTGGTTTAGACGGGTTTGAATTTTTGGAATTCACAGCGCCTAAGAAGGGAATGTTAGAACCAATTTTCGAGGCAATGGGATTTACCCGCGTTGCTCGCCACAAGTCAAAAGACGTAGAGCTATGGCGTCAGGGTGATATCAACTTATTAAGTAACTACGAAAAAAATTGTCATGCAGGGTATTACGCGGAAGAACACGGCCCGTCTGCGTGTGGTATGGCATTTCGCGTAAAAGATTCTCAGCACGCCTATAAAGAAGTCCTTTCACGTGGTGCACAGCCTATGGACACACACACTGGCCCGATGGAGTTAAAACTTCCGGCCATTAAGGGCATTGGCGGCGCTATGCTGTATCTAATCGACAGGTACCAAGGCGAAAATACCATTTATGATATCGATTTTAACTGGATTGAGGGCGTTAACCGTCATCCTGAAGGCTGTGGTTTTCATACGCTAGATCACCTTACTCACAACGTTTATCGCGGGCGCATGGACTTTTGGGCTGGATTCTATGAAAAGTTATTTAACTTCAGAGAAATTCGTTATTTTGATATCAAAGGCGAATATACAGGGCTATTGTCTAAAGCGATGACAGCGCCTGATGGCAAAATCCGCATCCCCTTAAACGAAGAAGCCGTTGGTGGAGGCGGTCAAATCGAAGAGTTTTTGATGAAATACAACGGCGAAGGGATCCAGCACATTGCATTCGCCTGTGACGACCTAGTGGCCTGCTTAGATAAGCTCAGAGCGAAGGGCATGAAATTTATGACGCCCCCGCCAAATACTTACTACGACATGCTTGAAGAGCGCCTTCCAGGACACGGTGAAAATGTCGATGAGTTGCAAAAACGAGGCATCTTATTAGACGGCACTACAGAAAATGGCGAGCCAAGACTATTACTTCAGATTTTTTCTGAGACAGTGTTCGGCCCTGTGTTTTTTGAGTTTATCCAGCGAAAACAAGATGAAGGCTTTGGAGAAGGTAACTTCAAAGCGTTATTTGAATCAATTGAGCGCGACCAGGTAAATCGCGGCGTGTTAAACAAGTAACCTTCATCACAAAGAAAAAGTATTGAAGGCAGGGCACGTCGTTTTTGACTGCGTTGTTCTGCCCTCATCCCTATCCTTTCTCATAAAGCGCGCAAGCCGCCCCGCTGGGATCTGTAATTACACAAAAACTGTCGCTCCCATGATGCCGAATTTTACCCATTTGGGCCCCGCCGTTTTCCACCGCTGCCGCTAAAGCAACCTCTAAACTGTCAACGGTAAAATAATTTATCCACCCGCTAGGATAGTCGGCATTTACGCCCCGCTTATGACAGATGCCCCCTACTGGCGTGCCATCGGGTTTCATTACCACATAATCACTGTAGCCCCCCATATCTATTGCTTCTTTTTTCCAGCCCATAACGGCTTCATAAAAGCGCACAAGTTGGTCTGCATCTTCTGTGGTAATATCGCACCATGCTGAATCGGCCATAATTTCCCTTCCTCACATGAAAGTTGGGTTTCAAACTATAAATATAGCGTAAACGGCAGCAGACGTTTTTGAATTAGTGCTTAACGAGTAGTTGAACCTTTCTTGATGAGAAAGTGCATATGCCAATAAATATTCACTGCATAGTCACTGTTAATCGATCGCACGTCGATATTTTTACTATTGACGGTGGTCCGGAAGTCGATTTGTAGATAGATCAATCAAGCATTCACTCAATTCCCGACGCGGGATTTTTTGAAAAAACCGACTATTGTCAAGGGAAGAAATTGCAAAAAGGCTAAACATTTTCTATTTTAATGGTAGACACAGCCTGTGGAAAATGCTTGTTAAATCGAGAATGTTATCCACTGCACATTGTTTGTACAGTTTAATTAATATATATATTTCAAATACTTAGAATAAGACCCCAAACTACTCAACAAACTTATCCACAGATTAAGTGGATAACACGTAGAAGTTAGCCACAGTTAGTGGTTTAATGTGAACATCTTCGAAGTTTTCATTTTCTTGGTTTCTCATGCCCAAACAAACGCTTTTAGTCAGAGAATCATTATTCACTATTCACAGCTTAGATCCCCAGAGTAATATTCCAGCTTCTGTTCTCAATAGCCCCCTTTTTTTCTTGGGTAAAACAGAGGATGAGCTATCAATTGTGGTTCCCGACTCCGTCGAAGTTGATTCACTTGATAGTGACGAGGGGTGGCGAGCGTTAGAGCTTTTGGGTCCGTTACATCTATCGATGGTAGGCATAATGGCGCAAATTGGTGAGGTACTTGCCTCGGCGAAAGTGGCAATCTTTGTTGTATCAACATTCGAAACTGACTTCTTTCTTGTTAAAGATAAAAAGTTAAGAGTCGCGATAAGAGCTTTAAAAGAAGCGGGCTACTCGGTAAATGAGGACCATTAGACCTGTGAACGCCAAACAACTTCAGAACGCACCAGATAAATTCACTAAAGAATTTACTACGCTAAGCCCATTTTCAGGTCAGGTTATCCCTATTTCACAAGTAGATGAGCCCTTTTTCAAAAAAGGTTACATGGGACCTGGCGCTGCGGTAACGTCTACTTCTAATACCGTAGTATCACCATTTGATGGAAAAGTGCTGAGCGTGGCTCCCCTAGACTATGCTGTTGATATACAGTCAAAAGCGGGTCTTAAATGTAGAGTGAAATACGGGGGTGACACAAGTCATCTTCACGGCGCACAGTTTGGGGGCTCGCTAACACCTGGAGACGCTATATCCACTAAACAGCCCCTATTTACCGTAAATTCTGCGTGGCTTAAACAGCGAGGGGTCAGCAATATCTGTGTGCTAACCGTGCTTAATTCGCAGGCACTTCTTGGCGTGTTGCCTACTCATCAACGATTTCTAGAAGCCGGAACCGACGTCCTTTTCACCCTCTACCTATAGTGCGTGTTGATATTTTCAGTCCATTAAGCCCAAAATTCGTAACGCAAAGTTCAACATGTCTTAATGCCTCTGCGTTAAAAATACATGGTAAGTAAGTTTATCAACGTACTAACAGCTTGTATGATGTAGCAAAAGGTCAACGAATTTTCGGTGCGCTGCTTTAGATGGAGCTTTGTTATCTCTATACAGTATCAGTCATCTTAAGATTAGCGCCCAATATAGGCACTGTTGAAAATAGTGCCTTCTTTGTAAATACAACTAAGTAGTACGGAAGAATTCATCATGAGCACTATCCTTTACGGGATCCCAAACTGCGATACCATAAAAAAAGCTAAAAAATGGTTAACTGACAATGGCATTTCGTTTTCATTTCACGATTATCGCAAAGACGGTATCGATAACGATTTTCTCGTTCGAGCAGAAGCGGAATTAGGCTGGGAAGCTATGGTAAACAAACGCGGCACAACATATCGTCAATTAGACGAACAAGAAAAGGCGTTTTTGGATAAAGATAAAGCCCTGGCGTTGCTTGAACTTCACCCTGCAATGGTGAAGCGCCCTATTCTTTTGCACAACAATACTTTTCACATTGGCTTTAAACCAGCTCAGTATGAGGAAATATTTTGTTAAACGACTCTGTAATTGATATTGCTAAGCAATTAATTAATCGCCGCTCTGTAACACCTGAAGATGCCGGTTGCCAAGACGCTATGCGTGAATTCTTAGGCGCACTGGGTTTTAACAATGAAACTATGGTTTTTGAAGACACCACCAATTTGTGGTCTCGTCGAGGAAAAGAAGGCCCAGTTTTTTGTTTTGCCGGCCATACCGATGTCGTGCCGAGTGGACCTGAAGATTCGTGGAAAACGCCGCCTTTTACCGCAACGGAAATAGATGGTTATTTGCACGGGCGCGGAGCGGCCGATATGAAAGGTAGCCTTGCGGCAATGCTTGTTGCTACACGGGAGTTTGTGAATAAACATCCCGACCACCAAGGTAGTATCGCTTATTTAATTACCAGTGACGAGGAAGGGCCTTTCATTAACGGTACAACCCGCGTTATCGATACCCTTGAAGCTCGCAATGAGAAAATTGACTGGTGTATCGTTGGCGAACCGTCATCTACCAATGAAGTGGGTGATATCGTTAAGAACGGTCGTCGAGGCTCGTTAACCGGAGATCTGGTTGTCAAAGGCATTCAAGGTCACGTCGCCTACCCTCATTTGGCAAAAAACCCAGTGCACAGCGCAATGGCAGCGCTTGATGAGTTGGCTAAATCTCACTGGGATAACGGCAACGATTTTTTCCCACCAACAAGTTTCCAAATTTCTAATATTCACGCAGGGACAGGTGCGGGTAATGTTATACCTGGTGAGCTGCACGTATGTTTTAATTTCCGCTTTTCAACCGAGGTGACTGACCAAATCCTTATTGAACGGGTTACAGCGATTTTAGACGCTCACGAACTAGAATATGAAATTAAATGGACGTTTAACGGCCAACCGTTTTTAACCGATACTGGTGCATTGCTTGAAGCGGCGCAAGGTGCAATTAAAGCCGTGAAAGGGTCTCCGACGGTTCTTTCCACTGCTGGCGGCACTTCAGACGGACGCTTTATTGCTCCAACAGGCGCGCAAGTGATAGAGCTAGGGCCGGTAAATGCCACTATTCACAAGATAGACGAATGCGTGAAAATGTCTGATTTAGAGCAGCTAGCTGATATGTACTTCGGTATCTTAGAACGCTTGCTGGCGAAATAGCCTCTATTGGTAGATATGAACCCGATATCAGAACAATCATGGTTAGGCCAGCAAAACGATGCCCTCGTTGATGCTGGCAATGGCCATCGGCTGCATCGCGACGTAATATCGCCGTTTCTTGCGATGCAGGATGCTGCGCAAAAAGACGGCATAGACTTACAATTAGTCAGTAGTTTTCGCGATTTCGACAGGCAAACTGCCATATTTAACCGCAAATGGACTGGCCAAGCTCAGCTTCTCGATATCAAAGGCGACGAACTGTCTTACGAAGCGCTCAGTGATAACGAAAAGCTACACGCAATTTTGACATGGTCTGCGCTACCGGGCGGCAGTCGCCACCATTGGGGCACTGATATTGACGTGTACGACAGAGCCGCCGTGCGTAACTGGGGCGGTAAGTTTAATCTTGTCGAAAGCGAATATATAAAGGGAGGCCCTTGCCATACGCTTTCCTGTTGGCTCACTGACAATATGGAAACATTTGGCTTTTATCGCCCGTTTTCAGTTAATACTGGCGGTGTGGCGGTGGAGCCTTGGCATTTAAGCTTCGAAAACACCGCACGTGTTTTTGAAAATGCCAGAAACTTAGATGGCTTCACAAAGGCCATTGAGCAAAGCGATATAGAAGGCAAAACTTGTATTTTGCCGCAGTTGCCTACCCTGTATAATCGCTATGTCTTGAACAAAGGGCACGAGCCTACGGAATTTATATGAGTACGACCTGGGTTATTATCATTATTGTTTTGGTATTGGGCGTTGTGATTGGGAATATCACTTTGCTTAAATATAGTGCTAAATTTAAATTTCCCACGCCTTCTAAACCTTTTGATGACGATGAAGACGACAATCAGCCCAAGAGTAATGGCGGCTCGCATGCATCGAGTAATACGCAAAATGAAAATTCAGCATTAGCTCAATCGCAGACTTCTCAGCGGCTTAGCCCAAGTAAAGAAGAGCGAACTTCTCATGGCGAGAATGCCGAAAGTAGTGAAACCAGCCAGAAATCTGGGAAGTAACATCTTTCACGTATAACCACATTAGCGATAGTAGCACTTGACGCTTACGCTTAATTTATTCTCCACCGAAAGAATAAAGCGCATTAAGCAATCATGTATATGAACATTTGCACTGAAGAAAAAGCCTTCGAATTAAACCGTTCACTATCTTCCTATCATCTGTAAACACACTCTAAGAGGTTCTAGACGTGTCTAAAAAGCAATCCTTACTGGGCAACATTGGCGTACAAGTCGTCATTGCCATGATTATTGGTACCGCCGCTGGCGCCTTCATGGGTGAAAGCGCTGAAATGTTCGCACCACTGGGCGCCATTTTTATTAACCTGATAAAAATGCTGGTTATCCCGCTCGTGGCAGTGGCACTTATATCGGGAGCTGCAGGGCTTGGTAACAGCACCAACGCGGGAAAAGTTGGGCTATCTACCCTTGCCTATTTCGCTTTAACTTCAGCTCTAGCCGTGGCGCTCGCACTAATAATGGGTGAAGTTTTTAAGCCAGGTGTGGGTATTGACGTTTCATCTGTACAAGGGATGTTCTCCGGTGAATATGCATCTAAGGGCGAACTACCTTCATTTTGGGCCACCGTTACGGGCATGATACCAACCAACGTCTTTGCATCGTTAACTAATGCCAACATTCTGCAAATTTTGGTGTTCTGCTTATTCTTCGGTATTGCCCTTTCTAAGCAGCCCCAAAAGAACCGTGAGCCTATCTTGAATGGGATAAACACCATTGTCGATGCCATGGTATGGATGATTAACTGTGTGATGAAAATAGCGCCTATCGGCGTATTTGGTTTGATGGCCGAAGCGGTAGGTACGTTTGGCTTTTCGGCACTTATGGTGGTATTCAAACTATTCTTAGTGTTTACAGCAGCTATTTTCGTATTTGGCTTTGTGGTTTATCCGCTGCTTGTTCAAATATTCACAAAGACATCCGCTAAGTCTTTTCTTGTGGCAATGAAAAAGCCCCAAGCGGTAGCGTTATCAACCGCATCATCAATGGCTACACTACCAGTTACCATGAACACAGTAGAAAACGAATTGGGTGTAAGAAATGCCACGGCATCCTTTGTACTTCCGTTAGGCGCCACCATCAACATGAGCGGCAACGCCATCTATTATGGTTTGGTCGCCGTATTTTTCGCGCAGCTTTTTAATATTGAGTTATCTATGGGTGCGTATATTGCCATTATCCTAACCTCCACGCTTGGAGCAGTTGGTCAAGCCGGCGTGCCAGGGCCGTCATTTTTGGTGGTTGCTGTGTTGCTTGCTGCAGGCATTCCTATTGAAGGCTTACCGCTACTATTTGCTTTAGATAGGATTTTCGACATGATTAGAACTGCCCTCAATATCACAGGCGATGCAGCCTGCGCCGTGATCATCGACACTATTGCCATTGATGCGGCTGCAATTGAAGATACAGACATCAACGAGATGCGAGATTGATGAATGGCCAGTGAGCACTGGACGCGCTATGTAAGATTTATTATTACTGTAAAAAAGGTGGCCATAGCCACCTTTTTTAATGTTTCAGCGATAGATATCGCTAAATTATTGCGCGTCTTTGGTGCCTTTGTTTTTCACATACTTTTCAAGCCACTGATCTTGCTCCCAAAGGGTATGTAACACACTTTCTTTTGCGCGATATCCATGGCTTTCTTTTGGCAACATAACTAATCGCGTCACCGCACCTAAGCCTTTGAGCGCGTTAAAATAACGCTCACTTTGCATAGGGTACGTACCTGAGTTATTGTCCGCTTCACCATGAATGAGCAGAAGAGGCGTCTTCATTTTTTCAGCATGCATAAACGGTGACATGGAATAATAAACTTCAGGAGCATCCCAGTAATGGCGCTCTTCCGACTGAAAGCCGAAGGGAGTAAGCGTACGATTGTAGGCGCCAGAACGTGCTATACCTGCCGCAAATAAATCTGAGTGAGACAACAGGTTTGCTACCATAAATGCGCCGTAGCTATGACCGCCAACCGCAACCCGCTCTGGGTCAATCAGCCCTTTTTTGTTCAACGCATCAATTGCTGCTTTTGCATTGGCAACAAGCTGCGTTCTAAAGGTATCGTTTGGCTCTTCATCACCTTCCCCTACAATAGGAAATGATGCATCGTCTAGAACAACGTAACCTTTTGTTACCCAATAAATTGGCGAACCATACCATGGGTAAATAAAACGGTTAGGGTTTTGTGTGTTTTGGCCCGCGCTTGATTTGTCTTTAAATTCTTCAGGATAGGCCCACAGGATCATCGGGTAGCGTTTGCCTTCCTCATAATCTGTTGGCAAATACAGCGTGCCCGTTAGGTCTAAGCCATCATTACGCTGATAAGTAATCACTTCTTTCTTAACGGTTTGAATGCTTTCAAACGGGTTTGAAAAATGTGTTAGTTGAGTCAGCGCGTTGTCTTTTAAGCTTCGGAAATAGTAATTAGGGTAATCTTGTTTCGACTCGATCCTTACCAGCAAGCGATCGTTATTTATGTTGAAATCGCGCAATTCTTCGAATTTGTCCGTGTACTCACTTAGATAAACCCGAGATGTTTCAAGCGTTTCTAAATTAAATTTATCCAAGAACGGAAACTGTCCTTCAGGTGTAAACCCCTCTCCCAATAAAAACGCACTTTCTCCGTCTACAGCAAGAACATCTTTGAAGTATTCATTTTTGCGAGTAACAAAACTACCAGGATCACTGTAACTATCTTGATAGCTTCTGTTTGAGATAATCTGTGCGGTTTTACTTTGGTCAGGGCTAAACAAATACGTTTTAATATTGCGCGTATTCCACCAATAATCCATAGCGACGGCTGTGCTGTCGTCGCTCCAAATAAAGCGATAAAACCTGTCTTCTGTTTTGAGGATTTGCTCGGCGTCGCCATCAAATGGAGGCGCTAACTGCATAAGCCTGTCTCGATGGGTGACCTCTGTTTCCGGGTCGCCACCGTCTAGCGCTTCAGCATACACAATGGTATTGGGCTTATCGTTGCGCCACTGAATATCACGAGGCCCAGTGCGAACCGCCATGAAGCCTTGAGGTAAATCTTCAATAAGCGGAACGTCGACAAGTGCTTTAGCTAGCTTACCTTTTTCATCATAAAGGCTAATGCTGTGAGGAAAACGTCTGTAAGTCACTAAGTAGGAAAAAGGAAGCTTGTATTCCTCTACCATCACATAATCGCCGGCAGGAGAAACACTAACATCTCCATACATTCCGGATGTAAGCCAAAGCGAAGGCTGACCATTAAGAGGAACCTTATAAATTTCAGAACGTGCTAATTGCTCGAAATTAAATTCGTCATTTTTGTTTTTCAGCAAATCTTGATACGTGCGGTTTTGTGCTTTTTTACCGTCGCTTACTGATATTGTTGGCCCGCTTGGAACGGCGATACTTGTGTCGATTAACGCTTTTCTATCTTTTGGCACAACTTTTACAAGAAGAGAAAGGCTATCGGCGTTCCAGTTCAGGGGTTCGCCCATATTCGCATTAATGGGTTTATCAAAAAGCTTTCTCGCTGACGCCGCTTCGATATCAA
Source organism: Alteromonas sp. KUL150 (assembly GCF_009811475.1). NCBI lineage: Bacteria > Pseudomonadati > Pseudomonadota > Gammaproteobacteria > Alteromonadales > Alteromonadaceae > Alteromonas > Alteromonas sp. KUL150. The sequence goes on along the minus strand of NZ_BLIJ01000002.1, from coordinate 4,041 downwards.
GCACCCACAGCTCAACACCATTATTTGCGGTGTGGGTAAACGCCATAAACCGTTGATTTGGAGACCAAGTGAAATTAGTTAATCGCGGTGTTTCAGGCATACCTTTGATAGTAAGGCTTTCCTTGCTACCTACTCGCTGAACCTCTAGTTTATTATAGTAAGTTACGCGGCTGCCAATATTAGTGGCTGGGTCAATTCTAAGTCCGGCTAGGCGGAGCTCTTCTTTAGATAAGTCTTCTATCGACTTGTAGTTGTCACGAAATAACAGCACCATATTCTTTTGTGCATCATCGACTAGGGTAGCCGGTGCTAGCGTAACATCTACCAGATCAAGAATTTCTTTAGATGGCTTTTGATATTGCAGTGCATCCTGTGCAAATAGCTGAGAAGAGCATGCGGCAAATAGGACAAACATCCATTTTCTTAGCATTCTATTTCCTTAATGTAGTTATTGAGAATATCTAAAAAAAACGAGGTATCGCCTCTGTAAACAAACAGCTGGCTTAATACCTCGCTCTGATATATTTGATAAGCGCATACTTTAACGTTTACGAGCTTTGACGCTTACGAGCTTTGACGTTTAAAGAGGGCTTGTTTTCACCGCAGTGCCGCTAATGCTTACCATAAGCATGCTGCCTTTATCGCCGATGACTTGATAGTCTAAATCGATACCAACTACCGCATTGGCCCCCATGCTTCTGGCTTCATGCTCTAGCTCTGTAAACGCTAACTTACGTGCAGTAGTAAGTTCTTCTTCATAGGAACCTGAGCGGCCGCCAACGATATCCCGAATAGAGGCAAAAAGATCTTTGAATACGTTTGCGCCCATTACGGCCTCGCCTACAACAATACCGTAATACGCTTCAATCTTGTGCCCTTCTAGTGTTGGGGTAGTTGAAACAATCATGTGTAACTCCTTTTAATATGCACCATATTTTTAGCTTTAAAGGCTTTTGCCGTTTAGCTGTTGTCTTTAAACCATTGCTGAATCGACTCAACAAGCGCCTGCGCTTTACTGCTGTCATATGCCACGGTAGGCTGATTTCCCCAAACAGGTTTTGGCCACGCACAATCAGTATCAAACCGCGCAACATGGTGCACATGAAGCTGTCGCACCACGTTACCTAGTGCAGCCACATTTAACTTAAGCGGTGAAAACAGGGCCTGCAAGGCTTTAGACGCTAGGGCCGACTCTCGCAATAAGGTAACTTGTTCTTCTTCTGACAAGTCGATAATTTCCGCAATATCATTTTTCATAGGCACTAAAATTAGCCACGGAAACTGACTGTCGTTCATTAACAGTACACGACATAGCGAGAGATCACAGACAAAAAATGTATCATTGTGTAAACGGCTATCTAACTTAAACATCAAGATTATCCAATGTAGTAGGCACAACGGTAAGCAGAGCGCGTTGACCTATCGCTACCTTTGCATTAGGAAACACAATAGCCTCACCATCTTGCTCTGCAAGATATTGTTTACCCGGCTCAGAGGCTAATACCGTGCCCTTGGGATAGTCAGTGAAATTTGGCATATCATCATCAAAATGAAGTTCAAACTGCTCTTCATTGCGATTTATAACCTGGTTCACGCGATAGATATCAAGGTCGTTGATATCAACCGTGGGCGCATAATCATCTTGAGTAATAAGCTGCGTTATGGCGTTTTTCGCATCTTCAAAACGTCGCATATCGTTTTGCCCGAATGGACGAACTTTACCAAGCTCGACGGTGAATGCATGGGCATTGTATTGGTATGATGAAAAATAGCTAAAGGTGGTTGTGGGGCTCTCTGATAGCAAAATAGTTTTAACACCGCATGCTGCTAAAAATGCAAGCTGACCTTTGCTATGAACCCTGTCATGTAAGTAAGGATAAACAGCAAATTTTTCGTTTTTGGATGCGCGAATTGCGGTATGCAAATCGTAGTGATAACGAATGCCTTCTTCCGCTTCAAAGAACGATGCTACAGCGTCTTCAAGCTGTTTAGCACGCACACGCTCTGCGTTGACCATGCCCTCGCCCTTTGAATGGGCGCCACTAAATAAACGGTTCATGTTTTCTTCAACAAAGCGCTCTGCAATATCCATCGCCGGCAAATTACCGAACAAGAACAACACATCGTGGGACAGGGTAATTGCGCCTGTAAGAATACCTTTAACCAAATCATCACAAATTTCGATGGGCGCGGTCTCGTTGCCATGTACACCACAGGATAAAACGATGCGCTTTTTTTGATGGGCGGGAGACTTTACAGAAAAGCTAATAATACCCGGTGCGGTGATATCGACCCGCGTCCCGTTTGAAAGCATAAAATGGCTAGGTTGTTCGAATAGTGCGGAGTCGCGGCGAGATAAAGCTAAAAAGTTGCCGCTGTCAATAAGTTCTTGCATGATTTTCTGCTTAACTACTCTGTCTGATCTAAATTGTTATCAGTGTACCGAGTGAGGCCTGTAAAATCACGTAGTCTCAATGTTTTATTGTTGCAACATGTAAGCGGGTGATGACGCCCATATAGTTAATGTAGCGAAGAAATATTGAACGTGATCATTTTGACGCAAATGCTAGCGCCACGGCAACGTTGATGAAAAGAGTAAGGGCGGGATTAACACACTGAAAGAGGGAGAGTATGCACTGTTTTTATGCACATTCTATTTAGGCGTAACCGCTACGCCTTTAACCGAGTGGGCGAATTGCCAATGATTATTTCTTGCTGAGCCAACGTAACAAAGTCATTAAATGGGATGGCCCTTGAAAACAAGTATCCTTGGCCTTGCGATACATTCACTTCTCTTAATATGTGAAGCTGTTCTATTGTCTCAATGCCCTCTGCCACAACACTGCACCCTTTCGCGTGACCGATAATTTTAGCCGCTTCGATAATGGCGCGATTGACTGGATCACCCTCTAGTTCCATTACAAATGACTTGTCAATTTTCAATGCGTCTAGGGTTAAGTCTCTTATGTAGGCAAGATTAGAATACCCCTTACCAAAGTCATCAACGGATATGGATACGCCTAAACTGCGTAGCTCATCTAACTGTTTTTTCACCATAAGTGAGTTTGATAAAGCAACATCCTCAGTCAGCTCCAACTCGATTGATGACAAAGGCATGGAGTAAGTATCACTTAACATAGTTAAAGTGGGCACTAACTGATTGTCATAAAGCTGGGTTGGAGAAATGTTTACCGACAAAACAATGGGCATTTTCAGTTCGTTTAGCTGAACCAAAGCTCGGAATGCTTGTTCAAGTGTCCAATAACCGAGTTCATTCATCATATTATATGATTCAGCCGCTTCAATAAGCGGGCCCGGAAATAACACGCCATCTAATGGGTGATTCCAACGCAACAGACACTCGGCTCCTATTACGCTAAGCGTTTTTAAATCCACTTTAGGTTGGTAGTACAACTCAAGTTCATTTTGAGCAAGCGCGCGTTTAAGGTCCGCTTTAAGCGCCAAGCTTCTTCCTGTGTCAGTTTTATCCGATTTGGTCAGCGCATAATAATTTTCGTACTTGTTCTCTTTCGCCTGCTTTAGGGCGGTTTCTGCACGAGAAACAAAGTGTGTTATATCAAAATCGCACTGTCCGCTGCACACCACGCCAACGTTGAAGTCTGCAATAAAGGCCGTTCCTTCATAGTGCATGGGTGTTTTAAAATGCTCGACTAGCCGTTCAAACATTTGACGCATGAATTGTTCGTTGTTCGTGTTAGGAAAAACGATGCCAAATACATCGCCGCTGATCCTACCTACAAAAGCGGTTTGACCAAAAAGAAGCTGAATACGATTTGCTATCTCGAGTAGAAAGCGGTCGCCAACATGGATACCTAAGCTAGTGGTCACGTCGGAGAAACGCACCACATCCACCAGCATCAAAGAAATAGAAGCACTACTAGATGCTTTTTTTGAAATGCTATCGATAAACGAGAATCGATTAGGAATAGTTGCCAGTGATGTATGTTGGCTCATGATGTTTTCCTTGAGCTTTACGCTTCTAGGTACTAAAAACAACTACTTATACCAGTCCGCATAGAT
>NZ_BLIJ01000001.1:0-35907 GCF_009811475.1 Alteromonas sp. KUL150 | reverse complement strand
ACTGGTATTATATAAAAGCACGGTCGAGCAATAGGCGCAACGACGGTAACGTATTAATTTGAATACTTGTATATAGCATCAAACAACAATAACGTAAAAATTGAGTAAAGGCCTGTTTTAATTTTACGCTTATCTTTGTTGTCAGCATTTCAAAAACAAAAAACCCGGCTAGTTTAGCACTGCCGGGTTCTTTATTTTACGCCTTGCGATTAGCCTTCAATCTTACACGGTGAAAGCTTCCAAACGCGCTCAACGTAGTCACGAATTGAGCGATCTGAGGTAAATTTACCCATCTTAGCCGTATTTATAATGGCCATTTCAGCCCAGCGCTCTTTGTCGCGATAGGCAGCATCAACTGCAATTTGTGCATCAGAATAAGCTCGGAAATCTGCCAATACCATGTACGGGTCGCCATTATCCAGCAAGCTTTGCTTGATAGATACTAAGGCACCTGGTTTGCCCGGCGTGAAGTAATCGGTTTCTAACCAATCAAGCACAGCTTTGATTTCTGAATCTTTGTAATAGTAATCGTACGGGTTATAGCCCTTAGCTTTAAGCTCGTTTACTTGTTCTACCGTCAATCCAAAAATAAAGATGTTGTCGTCGCCTACTTCTTCGGCAATTTCAACGTTTGCGCCATCTAGCGTACCGATAGTTACCGCACCGTTTAGCGCTAGCTTCATGTTACCGGTACCCGATGCCTCTTTACCTGCTGTACTGATTTGCTCAGATACGTCTGCCGCCGGGATCATTTTCTCTGCAAGAGAAACGCGATAGTTTGGTAAAAACGCAATCTTAATCTTGTTATTAACCCGTGGGTCGTTGTTAATCTTGTCGGCCACTTTATTGATAGCATAAATGATATCTTTAGCTAGTTTGTAGCCAGGTGCTGCTTTCGCACCAAAGACAAACACTCGAGGGTGCATATCGTAATCAGGGTTTTCAAGAATTCGACGGTACAGTGCCATTATGTGCAACAAGGCTAGGTGCTGACGCTTATATTCATGAAGACGCTTAATCTGCACGTCAAATATGGCATTAACATCCACTTCTAAGTCGAGTGACTTACGAATTTCATCGGCCAACAGTTCCTTATTTTCTAGCTTCACTTTCATGAATTGCTTCTGGAACGTTTTGTTGCTCGCGAATTTAGCTAAACCTTGAAGTTTGTCTAAGTCACGTGGCCAATCATCACCAATTTTCTTATCAATTAGCTTAGAAAGCCCAGGGTTACACGCTTTCAACCAGCGACGTGGCGTAATACCATTGGTTACGTTAGTAAGTTTACCCGGATATAGCTCATCGAATTCTGGGAACAATGACGACTTAACAAGACGAGAGTGCATTTCTGCAACGCCGTTTACCGCAAACGAGCCGATAACCGATAGATGACCCATGCGCACCATCTTTTCGTTGCCTTCTTCAATTATAGAAAGCTTCTCTTTCATGGCATTGTCACCGGGCCATTTCTTATCAACCTCAGCCATAAAGCGATGGTTAATTTCGTAAATGATCTCTAGGTGACGAGGAAGGATCTTCTCTATCATTCGAGCAGGCCACTTCTCTAGCGCCTCTGGTAACAAGGTATGGTTGGTGTACGCGAAGACCTTAGTACAAATACCCCATGCTTCATCCCAACCAAGCTCTGCGCGGTCAACAAGAATACGCATAAGCTCTGGCACAGAAATAGCCGGATGTGTGTCATTTAGCTGAATAACAACTTGGTCAGCGAAACGGCTCCAATCATCGCCATGGGCGCGCTTGTAGCGGCGAATAATGTCTTTCAATGAACATGAGCAGAAGAAATACTGCTGGATTAAGCGAAGCTCTTTACCGGCTTCCGTCTCATCATTGGGATAAAGCACTTTTGAAATGGTTTCTGCCTGCACGTTTTCACGCTGTGCATCAACATACCCACCTGCATTAAACACGTCCCAGTTAAAGTAGCCCGACGCTTCTGACTGCCATAGGCGCAGTACGTTGACAGTTTTACCTTCATAACCCACCACAGGAATATCCCACGGCACACCTTTAACGATAGAGCCTGGGTGCCACTCTTTTAGCACTCGGCCATTTTCTCCGTACTTGGTTTCTACGTAGCCGTATAACGATACTTCTTGTGTAGATTCTGGACGGCAAATTTCCCATGGGTTGCCGTAGTCTCGCCAGCTGTCTGGACGCTCGATTTGCGCACCGCTTTTAATTTCCTGACGGAATAAGCCGTGTTCATAATGAATTCCGTAACCGATAGCCGGTAATTCCATTGTTGCTAGAGAGTCGATGAAGCACGCTGCAAGACGACCAAGGCCGCCGTTACCCAACGCCATATCAGGCTCTTCTTCGAGAATATCTGAAATTTCCACACCCAGCTCTTTTAATGCAGCACTTGCTACATCAAACAAGCCAAAGTTTTGCAGGTTGTTTGATAACAAACGACCCATAAGGAATTCAGCAGAAAAGTAGTGAACAGCGCGGGTGTCGTTCAGATAATGGGTTTTCTGCGTTTTGCGCAACCCTTCTAGCACTTGCTCTTGAATTGCTGCGCACGTGGCTTTCCACCAGGCGTGATTGTTTGCTTTGTTTTCGTCGGTGCCTAATGTGCAGTGTAGGTGTTTGATCACGGCAGACTTAAAAGCCGCTTTATCGATCACTGGAGAGGGTTGCGTCTTGGTCGCTTTTGCGTTCATTTTGCGTCTCACTCTTAAATAAGAAATGGCGTTTTAGCGCCGAAAAGTAATTTAATTACAAAATATCTTAAGAATATGACAGCAATATATCAGTACTAAAACGGTTATGTTGTAATAATTTTGTTAAAATTACAAAAAATCGCATGAATTCGTATTCATTCATGCGATTTTTAACAATTTTATTACAAAAAACAATTGAAGTAGGTTTAATTTTGACCTTATTTAATGATTTTTCCTACAAGCAATTCAGCCTCAGCGATTAATTCTTGTAAGTGACTTTCACCATTAAAGCTTTCAGCATAAATTTTGTAGATTTGCTCAGTGCCAGAAGGTCGTGCTGCAAACCAACCATTCTCCGTCGACACTTTTACCCCGCCAATCGCGGCGTTATTTCCTGGAGCATGTGTTTGAACAGAGATAATTGGCTCTCCAGCAAGGGTATCGCTGGTAACCACCGACGCATCCATAGCTGACAATTTTTGCTTTTGTTCAAGGGTTGCTGCTACATCAACGCGGCTGTATACAGGCGCAGCAAATTTTTCAGTTAGCGCTTCGTAATGCTCACCAGGATCTTTACCCGTCACGGCAAGAATTTCTGCCGCTAGCAGGCATAGAATAAAACCGTCTTTATCTGTAGCCCAGGTGCTTCCGTTTCGTTCTAGGAAAATACCACCAGCACTTTCCTCACCCGCAAAACCAATAGTGCTATTAGATAAACCTTCCACAAACCACTTAAAGCCTACTGGCATTTCGGCTAATGGTTTACCCAAACTTTTGGCAACACGATCTATCATGCTGCTCGAAACCAGGGTTTTACCAATATTAAGTTCGCTCGGCCAATCTGGGCGATGTGTATACAAATAATTGATGGCAACCGCCAAGTAATGGTTAGGGTTCATAAGCCCTGCGCTTTTACACACTATACCGTGACGATCAAAATCGGGGTCATTCCCCCAGGCTAAATCAAAGTTGTCTTTAAGCTCGATAAGCCCCGCCATGGCATAGGCAGAGGAACAGTCCATGCGAAGCTTGCCGTCTTTGTCTCGGCGCATAAAACCAAATTGCGGGTCAACAGCGTCGTTAACAACCGTAATATCCAGCCCATATTTTTCAGCAATTTTTGACCAGTAGCCTACCCCAGCACCACCTAATGGATCTGTGCCTAGCTTTAAATTAGCCTTGGCAATGGCCTCCATATCAACGACTTTTGCTAAGTCTTCGATATAAGGTTCCATAAAGTCTTCTTCGCGAAATAGTTTGCGAGCGCTCGCTTGGCGGATATCAATACGCTGAACGTCTTTATTCCCATCTGCAATTAATGCGTTGGCGCGTTCTTGAATTTGCTTGGTCACGTCGCTATCGGCAGGCCCACCGTGAGGCGGGTTATATTTAAAGCCACCGTCTGAAGGAGGGTTATGAGAAGGCGTGATGACAATGCCGTCTGCTTTGTCGGTATTGCCCGCACGATTGTAACGGATAATAGAACGAGAAATAACAGGAGTTGGTGTATAGCCCATGCTTTCGTTGTCCGCGCGCTGTACAACAACATCAACACCATTGGCGCATAAAACTTCTATAGCGGTAACCATGGCAGGTTCAGATAGTGCGTGGGTATCTTTACCGACGAATAGTGGGCCGTCAATTCCTTCTTGCTGTCGATATTCTACCAGTGCCTGGCAGATTGCACTGATGTGCGTATCGGTAAACGTAGCGTTTGACGCTGTACCTCTATGACCAGATGTACCAAAAGAGACCGCCTGTCCCGGGTCACTCATATCCGGTTTATAGCTGTAATACTGACTCACTAGCTGCGCTACGTTAATGAGCTGCTCTTTTGCTGCATGCTCTCCAGCCTGCGGATGTAATGCCATGAAAAAAATCCTTATTTAGAAGTTTCGTTGTTCTATACCTTGGCTTGCTATTTACCTTCTGAAGAGAAACGTGCAATCACGGTTTCAATAACATCGGGTTGATAGCCTAAGTTACGCAAAACTTGTTCCAGCATATTCGTTTTCTTGGCAGTATTGTTATTTGTTACCACCCAGAACGGGCTATCAGGGATAGCTTTAGGATTAGTACTGCTGCCGTTTTCCAGCAATGCCGCCTTACTTGTTGCAAAGTACGTACGGTCTTTACCTTTTATACTTTCAACACGAGTAAAGTTTTCTGCATTAAGCTTGTGCGCTGCACTTAAAACAAACAAGAATTGATCAACGCGCTTGGTAAACGTGCCTAATGCATCTTTTGACACCGCTTCAAGAATGTCTCTTTTCGAGTGAGCTTCTGCTGCTGGCGTTACTGAAGAAACTTCCGAAACCTTTTTAGCTGCCCTTGAGCTCGCAGGCGCTTTTGCTGCCGTTGTTTTAGCTGGAGCTTTCTTCGCTGCAGCCTTTGGCGCTGCTTTAACTGCTGAACTGGCTGTCGCTTTAGTAGGCGCTTTGGTTTGTACTTTGGTCGCCTCTTGAGTTTCAACTTCGGGTGTTGACTCACTTGCGTTATCTGCGGTTTCTACAACGTCTGTACTTTTTGACTGGCTTGTTTTTACAGATGTAGATGAAGCCCCACCATGCTGGACACCATGAGACACGGCACCGTCTTCAGGCAAAAGTAAACGTCTTAAAATTTGTGATGCACTCTCACCAATATGCTTCGTTTGGCTGGCGATGAAGGCATATAAATCGTCATCTATTTCAATGCTTTTCATAACTACTTCCTTTTTAAGAGGCACCATTATAGACAACACAGATAAACTACGCAGCACTTAATAACAGATGTTTTGCGGGAATCTATGCTAATAAGGTAAGAAAGTGACGTTTTACTGCTTCCCATTCCGTCGTATTTGCTGTCGATAAAGTCCATGTAAGCCGTTTTTACTTTTTCAAAAATAGACGTCGCCTTAACAATATTAAGAACATAGGAGAAACAACTCAACGAACCATCAAGTCGCTGATATACCTGCGTATAAAATTTAACAGGTAATTCAATAGAAAGCCTTTCACTATCGTTGCTATTATTAAGTAGTGACCTTCGAAACACCACATCGTCGGCACTCGTTACCGTTCGCTAAACATGTAAACTAGAACATGAACTCAGACATGAACTTAAACATCATTGCGCAACATCCTTAGAAAAGCCTTAATCGCTTTCTCACTGTTTAATACGTAGTGTGACAGAGTAACTTTAAACTTAAGTGACAATTATATGCGCCAAGATATCATTAATGTACAGCGGGCTCTTAGTCAGAAAATTATTGGTAAAGATCACCAATTAAAACTCGCAATAACCTGTTTACTTGCCAATGGCCACTTATTAATTGAAGACTTACCGGGAATGGGTAAAACCACCCTTTCTCATGCGCTTTCCCAAGTTTTTGGCCTACAATATTCTCGCATTCAATTTACTTCTGACTTACTCCCATCAGATATGTTGGGCGTAAACATTTTTCATAGTAATGAACAAGACGAGGCAAAGCGCTTTTCGTTTAGACACGGCCCAATTTTTAGCCAAATGGTGTTAGCGGACGAGCTAAACAGAGCCAGCCCCAAAACACAAAGCGCCCTGTTAGAAGCGATGGAAGAGCGACAAGTAAGTATAGATGGTGTAACCCACGCGCTACCTTCTCCATTTTTTGTTATTGCTACACAAAACCCAAGCTATCAATCGGGCACTTATCCCTTGCCAGAGTCCCAACTCGACCGTTTCTTTATGCGTATCTCTTTGGGCTATCCAGCATGGGAAGCAGAAAAAGCCATGCTATTGCAACAGGATGCATCAGCACCGCTTGCACAAATACTAAATGAGGAGAATTTGCGCGAGATGCAACGAAAGGTAGCCGCTATTCATACCAGCGATGCCATTATTCATTACATACTAAGATTGGTTAGTGAAAGTAGAGAAAGTAATGATTACCCTAATCCCCTATCGCCACGAGCGAGTAGAGCGATACTCCAAGGTGCCAAAGCCTGGGCGTTTGTTTCCGGAAAATCATATGTTACTCCCGAAGATGTACAGGCCGTCTTCGTGGCCATTACCGCTCATAGGCTAACATTGTCTTCACATCAGTTGGCACAAGGGCAGCAAACCCATGCTTTTGACGGTGAAAAACTGAGCCAGAAATTACTTGATAGTATTGACCCACTGGCAGCCTAGCATTCATGAATTTTCGGAGCGCTAAAGGTGCGTAGAATGCCAGCTTCACTGTCGAATTACCTACAACGCAGGCTATTAAAGTGGTTAGACAGGCGAGTTCCGGCTTCTCACGAACATCACCTCAACTTAAATAGTATTTTTATATTGCCGAGCGGATTCGGTTGGTCTTTTATTATTCTATCGCTGTGTTTGTTTTTACTTGGCACTAACTACCAAAACAACTTGATGTTGCTGCTTAGCTATTTGTGCTTAAGCATTATGCTATTAACGCTGTTTTACACTCATCAAAACTTTGCGCGTTTAGCGCTTAAAGCGACGCCCCCCAGTCCATTTCACTGTAACTTACAGGGTGAATTGCAGCTTCAGGTTATCCCTCACGCGACAGCGCCAACAAAAACGTGCAATGGTGTATTAGCAATAAAATGGCTAAATACAGTGCGCCCCATGGATACGACTGCTCATGCAAGCAATGAAAACATCTCAGTGGCTCAGCAGACGTACAGCTTTTCTTTAAACGGCAATGAAGTTACGGATACAAGACAAACGCAAACCCTCAGCGTGCCTCTTCCAATACCCGAACGGGGGCGATTTGCACTCGGCAGACTAACCATTGCATGCGATTTTCCGTTGGGATTATACAAATGCTGGACCCACCTCGATTTTGACCAACAAGTCACTGTCTACGCAAAACCTCAAGAAGGTCCGGTCACTGTTAATAAGGTAGCGAGTTCTAATGACTCGGATAGCGTCAGTCAGGTTAACGACCTTACAAGTAACGAGGACTTCTACGCATTAAGCGATTACGAAGTTGGACAGCCGCTTAATCGCGTATCATGGAAGCATGTGGCGAAAAACGGAAATTGGGTTTCGAAATCCTTTACCTCCTTGCAAAGCGACAGTTTTGTACTTTCAGTTCCCTCAAACATAGATGTGGAAACTGCCGTATCGGCACTTACCTATGCAACATTGTCTTGGACAGGCGCAGACCGGGTATTTGGGATACAGTACAAAGGGCTTAACATTGCCCCTGCTCACGGGGTAAAACAAATGCACGAATGTCTTAGTGCACTTGCTTGTTTGAATTCGCATTCATCACAAGCTTCTTCAACCTCAAATAAAACGGTCTCAATATCTTCCATAAAGACTGAAAAAGCGAGGTCAACGAAATGAGCTCCGCTATCTTAAGCCGTTTATCACAATTAACTGTTGTTAAAAGCGTGTTTAGCCAACCAACGTCCGTGGCTGTGCTTATGCTCTGCATAGCTTTCTCTCTTATTCTTTTTACTCTCACCGCGCCGCTTATGACATGGGTAATTATGCTAGGTGGATGTGCTGTGACAGTGAGAGCCGCAGGCCTTAGTGCGTTGAATAGTTTGCCAACATCACGCACGGTTAACTTGCTGGCGATCTTGGCAGTGTTCGCATTATCGTGGTTCGGCTTTTCAGTAGGATTGCTTGATAGCATGATCAACCTATTGACCGTCGCTTGCGCGCTCAAAATCATGCTGGTTGAGAAAAAACGAGATTTTCACTTAATTGTATGTACCTGTTTGTTCTTAATCGGCTGCGGATTTATTTCGTCTCTAAGCGTATTTGCGTGGATTGGCTATACAGGAATACTGGCCCTGCTGCTATTTGCGACTGCAATTTATCACGGTGCAGGAATACCTAAATCAAAAAGCATTAAATTCGTGACCGTGCTTATTGTCCAAGCTTTCCCTATCGCGCTGCTACTGTTCTTACTGCTTCCCCAACTCCCTCCGCTTTGGCAGATGCCCACGTCAAAGTCGACTGAAACCGGGCTTTCTGACACGGTGACGCCAGGTGATATTGCGTCACTTGCAAGTTCGTCTGAATTGGCTTTCAGCGCCACATTTGAAAACGCAGAAGCAGTCCCTGTTGCACCGTCCAGGTATTGGCGCGCTATGACCTTAGAATATTTTGACGGGAAAACCTGGTCTATTAGCAACAAACGCAAACAGGCAGAGCAGCAGTTAGCTTACATGGGCAAGCCAACACCCTTGTCAGCTCTGGCCGAGGAAAATACGCCTCAAGTGATAAGTTATGAATTGATCGTGGAACCCACACAGCAAACGTGGCTGTTTGCGCTAGCGCCTTCGACCCCCAACAACCGCGAGAACAGTATTTTCGTAAGAAGTCTTTTTGATTTTACGTTAAGGGCGAATAGCCCAATATCCAGTAAGAAGGCGTTTTATCTGCGCTACTATCCAACTGCTCAAATCACTAGCGGAATAGGAAATTTTGAATCGCAACTAAACCTTCAGGTTTCCATGAATGGCAACCCTCAAGCCAGAGCATGGGGACAGACACTTGCCAAACAATACTCGAGCGCACAGCAAATAGTTAGCGCAATAATGCGTGAATTTAATCAAGGGGGCTTCCGCTACACCCTATCGCCGAACGCCATGCCTACCGACCCCATCGACCGTTTTTTATTTGAAGAACGCTCAGGTTTTTGTGCCCATTACGCAGGCGCCATGGTGTATGTGCTTCGCGCCGCAGGAGTACCGGCAAGAATGGTGACAGGCTACCAGGGCGGAAGCGCACTTAATGACAATGTGCTTCAAATAAGGCAGTACGATGCACATGCGTGGGTGGAAGCATTTATTGATGGTGTGTGGATTCGACACGACCCAACGAGTATGGTGGCACCGTCACGCTTAACCTTCGGGCTTGAACGTGCGCTGGAAGAGCTTGGGGAGTCTCGTGAAGCCAGTATTTTGGGCGACCTTAGCAACGCTGCTATTTTTGCAACGTTACAAAGCTGGTTTCAACAGCTCGATTACTCATGGAGTAAATGGGTACTGGGCTTTGACAATACTGCGCAAACCAACATGCTTGAAGAATTACTAGGCTCGCTAACGCCGCAAAAAATGCGCGTTGTATTTCTTTCCGCCATTGGCCTAATTGGGCTTATTTTAGCACTTTATTTTTTACCCAAAACGCATCGCAACACACTTTCGCCCTCACACAGAGTTTTACTAAACGCAATAAAATGGGTTGAAGCTAAAACAGGAAAAGAAAGAGGGAATAAAACCTTGTCCGCCTTTATGACTGAAGTTAACCCTTTGATAAACGAAGATGCTGCCAAGGCACTAAGACTACTGTGTGAACTATTTGAGCACGAAAAATACGCACACCGAACACAAGAGGCAAAAGTTTATCCAACCATGAAGCGTCAGCTAAAAATGTTAAAACAGGCATTAAAGTAGGAAATAGCTAAACCGGTTGCACCTTTAACACTCACACTTCCCCCTTTTTAGTGCAGACTAATTAATAGTGCCTTGGCGCGAGCGCCTATCAACACAACCACAAATTTGTACAAGCCATTGTTTTTAATAGCAATAAGCAACGAATTTAAGCGTATTTTGGTTATTGGCACTTTTTTAGCTTTGTACAAGTGGATAACAAAAGTACGAAGGCGCTTATACAAGTATTAGTTGCCAACGGGCTTTAGAGTACAAAGGCGTACACATAACCGACGGTTTATTTGTTAGCTACCACAATGCATGAGTTTCGGACAAAGGCGTCCCCAGTTCTTTCTTACGAGAGCGCTGCGGACGCCTTTTTTTGATCTTCTGGAACGCATTGAAACAGCAAACGCCAACACACAGATGACAACTTATTAATAACGACAACGTGAGGTGAAACCATGGCTTATCTTCTCCCCGCTGAGTTTGCAACCAAGATGGTAGATGCAGGCGAAGCTAAAATTTATATGTCTACACGAGATACTCTAATCCGCGCTTATATGGCAGGTGCAATATTGGCCCTTGCCGCTGTTTTTGCCGTTACCATTGCCGTTCAAACCGGCGTGTTTCTTCTTGGCGCAGTGTTGTTCCCAGTGGGCTTTTGTATGCTCTACCTTATGGGATTTGACCTATTAACCGGCGTGTTTGTACTTACCCCACTCGCTTGGCTTGCACAGCGACCTGGCGTCACGCCAAAACAAATTCTACGAAATTGGGGATTAGTATTTTTAGGTAACTTTGGCGGCGCATTAACCGTGGCCTTTATGATGTCGTTTATTTTTACCATGGGGTATAACGTGGATGGCGGTGCCATCGCGACTAAGGTAGCCAGCATTGGGGAAGCTCGTACATTGGGCTACGCAGAGCACGGCGTTGCAGGCTGGTTCACCATTTTTATTCGCGGCATGTTGTGTAACTGGATGGTGTCGCTAGGCGTAGTGGGTGCAATGATTTCAACCCACGTTAGCGGAAAAGTACTAGCCATGTGGATGCCAATCATGCTGTTCTTCTTTATGGGTTTTGAGCACTCAGTAGTAAACATGTTCCTTTTCCCATTTGGCCTTATTATGGGCGGCGATTTCTCAGTTATGGACTACTTCATTTGGAACGAGATCCCAACTGCACTTGGAAATCTTGTTGGTGGCCTCGCCTTTACTGGACTAACCCTATACACCACCCACGTTAAGACGCTACCAAAACGTACTATCCCTGTTGATAAAGCCGCTGCATCGCAAACACTGCCTATTTAATTAAGGCGCTTATCTTAAAGCCATCATGTCTTGTCCCTACAAGACACGTCATGATGGCGTTATCCGTTTCCTTGGAAATAACTAATTGGGCTCATAATTAAATATGCAGGTAAGAAGCAATTAAACATGAATGAGCGAGCCGCGTTAAACGCCCCAATTAACCCACCAGCTAACATGCTCAGTGTAAGTGCATTTTCTACAGCCGGCGTTAAAGCGATAAACCAAGATGCATACGCTTTTCATGTTTCTGATAACCCAAATCAAAGCAGCGTTTTTGTTATCGCCGACGGTGTAAGTAGCAGTACGGTTAGCCAAGTTGCTAGCGACTTTGCTACCAGTCAGTTTATTAAACTGTTTAATATGGCGCCGGAACAATGGTCGGTTAAGACGCGCGCGGAAACCATTATTAAAGAGATAAACGCGCTACTTTATACTCGTACGCAGAGAAGCCCTTTTTGCTATACACCAGAAAAAGGTTATGTTTGCACGTTAACAGTGGCGGTGGTAACAGGCAATCACATGGATGTATTTCATGTAGGGGATTGTCAAATTCAGGTTATTTCTAAGAAGGCACAGTCGCCTGTCTTACTCACAAAACCTCATCGTCAAGTATCGGAAAGTGAGCCTTCGCAGAGTTATCTTACTAGAGCATTAGGCGTTAAAGCGAATATAGACATCGACCACACAACACTCACCCTCAACTCATCGAGCACGTTTTCGATAAGTAGCGACGGGGTTTATGAGTTTGTTTCGCTACCTACCATTCTTATGAAAATCAATGAGGCCGATACGCTTTCGGAAAACCAAGCCGCGTTGGTAGTACATGAGGCATTTACTAGAGGAAGCGATGACAACCTCACCTTACTTCTCGTAAAGGTTCTCGTAGCTAGCCATGATGGCCTAAACGATCACAGACATCCAACGTATGCCGGCGTTTCAAGTTCACCTCATTCATCTGTACTTCACAGGTCATTGGGCGACCAGCTGATAAGCAATTCTGAGGTATCTGATGCTGCGATTCATTACTCAAATCAGCAGTCTGATGAACAAGTATACGAAGAGCCTGCTGCCGCAAGCTTCAAAACGGGTGATGATGTTGATGGATTGAAGCTAGAACGACAGCTTTATACGTCGGCCCGAAGCCATGTCTTTATTGCCACCAATTCGTCTTGTGACGCTACGCACACAAAAAGCCCTGTGGTTGTAAAAACGCCGGCTACCGACTTTACCCTATCACCAGAAATGATAAATGGGTTCCTAATAGAGAGCTGGTTTTCGAGACGGATTAATTCGGCACACGTCATTAAAAGCCCAACGTTTACTGATTTGGGTTTACCGTACTCTCCTTCTGCTTTTTACAGCGTAAGTGAATATGTGCAAGGTCAAACGCTAGCTCAATGGGCTGTTGATAATCCTACGCCCCCACTAGAGCAAGTTAGGAATATAATCGAGCAAGTTGGTAAAGGTTTACAGGCAATGCACCGTCAGGGCATTGTTCATAGGGATATACGCCCCGACAATATTATTATTAGCGAACAAGGGCACTGTACTATTATAGATTTGGGTTCAGCAGCCTTAGCCGATGCCCCAAGCCTCTATAGTGACACACCTATTCCTGGCGCTGCACTTTTTTCCGCACCTGAATACTTTTTAGGAAATGTAGGCACGGAGCGCTCTGATCTGTTCTCCTTAGCCGTACTGACCTACTATCTTTTGTGCGGGCGTTATCCCTATGGCACAAAGCTCGCTCACTGTCGCACGTTGGCCGAGCAGAAAAAGTTAAAATACCAAACCGCATTGGCTCCTAATCGGCCAATACCTAATTGGGTTGATAGCGCCCTGAAACGTGCTTTGCATGTGAACCCTGATAAGCGATTTTCTGCACTATCTGAGTTTCTTTTTTCGCTTCGCTACCCAAATCCATCACAGCATACGGCGTACGAGCCGTTAGTAAAACGACACCCTCTTTTTGTGTACAAGGTGCTAATACTGGCACTTATTTTCAGCAATCTAGTTACGCTCATTTTGTTTAACTAACCCTTTAAGGAAATGCAAATGATTACATCGAGAACCCAAGTTACCGACATGATCCAGTCAGCCAAAATTTTAAAAGGCATAAAGTGGAGTCAGATTGCCGAAGTTGTTGGTCAGTCAAAAGAATGGAGTACAGCAGCTTGTTTAGGACAAATGGCCATGACAAAGCAGCAAGCTGAAGCCGTGGGTGAGTTACTTGAGCTTACCGACGAAGCGATTGCCTGGCTTCAAATCGTGCCTTACAAAGGCTCGTTACCCACAGAAGTCCCTACCGACCCGCTTATTTACCGCTGGTATGAATTGGTGAGTGTGTATGGCACTACATTAAAGGAATTAATTCATGAAGAATTTGGCGACGGCATCATGAGTGCCATTGATTTCTCGATGGATTTACAGCGCGAAAACGATCCTAAAGGCGACCGTGTAAGCGTAGTTATGTCAGGGAAGTTTCTGCCATATAAGATGTACTAAACGTATTTCAAGACGGGACACCCGACATAAAAAAAGCCGGTCTTGCGACCGGCTTTTTAGTATTTCTTGAAGCGTAAGCTAACCCAAGGTCAGCTTACGTTCGCAAAGGCTAATTACTTAGCAGCTTTACGCGCTTTCGCTTCTTCAATTACTTTGTCAGCTACGTTCTGAGGACATGCTGAGTAGTGGCTGAATTCCATAGAGAACTGACCACGACCAGATGTAATAGTACGTAGGTGACCGATGTAACCAAACATCTCAGATAGAGGTACGTCAGCCTTGATGCGAACGCCAGTAGCGCCAGCTTCTTGGTCTTTGATCATACCACGACGACGGTTAAGGTCACCGATTACATCACCAACGTTGTCTTCTGGGCTGAACACGTCAACTTTCATGATTGGCTCAAGAATCTGAGGACCCGCTTTTGGCATTGACTGACGGAATGCACCTTTCGCTGCAATTTCGAACGCGATTGCTGATGAGTCAACTGCGTGGAAACCACCGTCGTAAAGTTCAACTTCAACGTCTAATACTGGGTAGCCCGCTAGAGGACCCACATCCATCATGCCTTTGAAGCCTTTCTCAATGGCTGGGAAGAATTCCTTAGGAACGTTACCACCAACAACAGATGAAACGAACTTAAAGCCAGTGTTAGTTTCGCCCGGACGGATGCGGTAATCAATCTTACCGAACTGACCAGAACCACCAGACTGCTTCTTGTGCGTGTAGCTGTCTTCAACTGCTTGCGTGATAGTTTCACGGTAAGCAACTTGAGGCTGACCAACTTCTAGCTCAACGCCGTAAGTACGCTTCAAGA
The DNA here is from genome assembly GCF_009811475.1 of Alteromonas sp. KUL150. Taxonomy (NCBI): domain Bacteria; kingdom Pseudomonadati; phylum Pseudomonadota; class Gammaproteobacteria; order Alteromonadales; family Alteromonadaceae; genus Alteromonas; species Alteromonas sp. KUL150. Next base: position 21,227 of record NZ_BLIJ01000001.1, on the reverse strand, counting down.
TGTCAACTTTGATGTCTAAGTGAAGCTCACCCATACCTTTAAGGATGGTTTCGCCAGAATCTTCGTCAGTTTCAACTTGGAAAGATGGATCTTCTGCTACTAGTTTACCGATAGCAAGAGACATCTTTTCGTTAGCGCCTTTATCTTTTGGCTTAACAGCAATTGAGATTACTGGCTCAGGGAAGATCATTGGCTCTAGTGTACAAGGGCTCTTCGGATCACACAGCGTGTGACCAGTTTGAACGTTCTTCATACCTACGATAGCGATGATGTCACCTGCCTGTGCAGATGATAATTCAGTACGGTCGTTCGCGTGCATTTCTACCATACGACCAACACGTTCAGTTTTACCAGTAGCAGAGTTAAGGATGGTGTCACCCTTGTTTAGCTTACCAGAGTAGATACGTATGAAAGTCAAGGCACCGAAACGGTCATCCATAATTTTGAACGCAAGCGCACGGAACGGCTCGTCAACAGATACTGTTGCAACTTCGCCAGTAGGCTCACCCGTTTCTTCGTCAGTTAGATCTTGTGGATCAACTTCTGTTGGAGAAGGTAGGAAGTCGATTACTGCGTCAAGAACTAGCTGAATACCTTTGTTCTTAAATGCAGAACCACAGTATGTTGGGAAGAACGCTAGGTCACGAGTACCTTTACGGATACAACGCTTGATGTCTTCTAGAGACGGCTCTTCGCCATCCATGTACGCCATCATTAGATCGTCGTCTTGCTCAACAGCAGTTTCGATCATTTGCTCACGATATTCTTGCGCTTTGTCAACCATGTCTGCAGGAATGTCTACAACTTCGTAGTTTTCAGGAAGACCTGAATCGTCCCAGATGTACGCTTTCATGTCTAGAAGGTTAACAACACCTGTAAACTCGTCTTCGATACCGATTGGAAGCGTCATTACTAGTGGGTTAGCAGCAAGTACTTTCTTAACTTGGCCAACTACACGGTAAAAGTCTGCACCCATACGGTCTAGTTTGTTTACGAAGATTACACGCGCAACTTCTGATTCGTTAGCATAACGCCAGTTAGTTTCTGACTGAGGCTCAACACCGCCAGAACCACAGAATACACCGATACCGCCGTCTAGTACTTTAAGTGAACGATATACTTCAACTGTAAAGTCAACGTGTCCCGGAGTATCGATGATGTTCATGCGATGATCTTTCCAGAAACAGGTTGTTGCCGCTGACTGGATGGTAATACCACGCTCAGCTTCCTGCTCCATGAAGTCAGTTGTTGATTCACCATCGTGAACCTCACCAGTTTTATGGATTTTACCAGTAAGCTTCAAGATACGTTCTGTTGTGGTAGTTTTACCCGCGTCTACGTGGGCGAAAATACCAATGTTTCTGTAATGAGATAGTTCTGACATTAGTTCACTTTCATTGGTTCAGAGTAAAAAAACGGCCGGATTATAAAGGATTTCTGTACCAGATTTACACCTTTTTTAGCATAAACCTTAAATTCGTTTGCTAAAATCCGCACCAGCATTAATTCTTTTCTATAAATATCAAAAACTTAACAATTTATGACACTTTTTTGAAAAATAACAAAATCACACCTCATCTTTTGAAGTGCGAACAATTGTTACTGTAACTTCATCTCTGTCGTGGTAGAGATGCCTAACTTTTACCGCGAATGCATCATCTAGAGCATTTAAACGGCTTTTTAGCAACGCCATGGCTTCGACTAAAGTTTCATAGCGCTGTTTCATGGGTAGCTTTAAATTAAAAATCGCGTGAGTCGCCCAGTGCTTAACCAGCCAATCACCCATTAATTTCGCTACCCTATCAGGTTGCTCTATCATATCACATACAAGCAGATCTACACGACCAAATTGTGGTCTATAGGCAAACCCGTCTGCAGCGTGATGTTCAACCAACCCCGTATTCATTAAACTGTCGGCTACCAAGCCATTATCGATGGCTTCAACATACATGCCTCGCTTAACTAGTTGATAGGTCCACCCTCCAGGGCACGCTCCTAAATCGACGGCGCGACCTCCACTTCGAAGAACCTTAGCTTGCTGCTTATCACTAAGCATGTTCACCAATGCATCTTCTAGTTTTAGCGTAGAACGGCTTGGTGCATCACTTGGGAACTTTAAACGACAAATGCCCAAGTGATCGCGACTGGCATGACTGGGTAATGTATAGCCAATATGGCAAATTTCAAATGACTCGAAAAAAATATGGAGTTTAGGCTTACCTAAATTCTCCTTAGCCGTGAGCCAACCAGCCTTTCTTAACGCTTGGCGAAGAGGAACAGTAAACTTACGGCTGAACTTAGCGAGCGTTTTACCCTCTTCAGTGTCAGGGTATTCCACATCGACAGAGCCAAAATTAGAAAAAGGCTTTTCAACCTCTTCTAACGCATTGAGCACTTGCCCTACTCTGTCTTCTTTTTCTATGTCGGTTAGTGAAGCAAAAACAGCCACTAACTGACGTGGAAAGATACTCTCGTGAACCGCAAACCGTGTGATGGTTTGTTCTAACTGCGTGGCATCATATAAGTGATAAAGCACAAAACCGCTGTTCTTTTTTGACACAGGATAGCCATAGCATTGCGCTTCGCCGTATCGAGATGTAAGTTCGTTGGCCGTATCGTTTTCGTAACCCGGGCGGCAATAACCTAAAATACTGCTGTTAGACATTACTTGCTCCCGATTTATGACTCGTTTGCTGTTTTACGCTCTTCTGCGCTTTTAATAAACCTATAACCAGAAACCCCCAACCAACAATAAAGAACATGCCGCCCACTGGGGTTATCGGGCCAAACCATTTTATGCCGCTGATAGATAAAGCATAAAGACTTCCACTAAACAAAACTGTACCAACAACAAAACAAAATGCTACGCGATTACCCCATGTCGATGTAATAGAAAGTGCGGGTAAAGTTAACAGCGCTAACGCATGATACATTTGATAACGCACGCCTATTTCAAATGTATTAAGCTGCTGCGACGTTAATAGGCTTTTTAGGCCATGTGCACCAAACGCGCCCAGTACGACGGCTAAGCCTGCCAGTAGCGCGCCAATAATAAGATATGATTTTGCAACGGCGCCTAAACCAATGTGTTCGTTTTTCATTTAATTAATCTTTTGCCTTAATTTTTGATGTCATCACGGGTTACTTAAAACGCTAGATATAAAGGTCGCTGTTAACTCTGCGGCTTTGATTATATGTGCCTGCTGCGTTGTGCCGCTCGCTTTTCGAGGCTTGAAGCTGTGGTCGCCATCTTCTAGAAATACGCATTCTATACTTGAAGATAGCCCATAACCTTCTACTTCTAACTTTGTGCCGAACGTGTCTCTTTCACCTTGTATAATAAGCAAAAGTTTACAAGCCTTCAGCAAGTGGTCGGTGCGTGTATTTTCTGGCTTGCCCGGTGGATGAAAGGGATAGCCGAACGCTATCGCACCTTCCACATTGCCCAGCTCCTCATATACCATGGTTGCCATGCGCCCGCCCATCGACTTTCCTCCAACAAAAACAGGAAGTTTATTCAGCGTTTCCTTTTCATTACAACACGACTCAATCAATGCGGTGAAGTGTGACATAAGCTTTTCGGCTTTATCGGGTGGCCTACGTTTACCTGTTGCCTTCATAGTTTGCATATAAGGAAAATTAAAAAGTACGATAGATACTCCCTTTGCAATCAGGGCTTTCGCCATGTCTTGCATAAACGCGTGCTCTTTACCTGCCCCTGCACCGTGCCCCATTATCAAGCAAGCGACGGGGTTCTCGGCGTCAAGCACCTCAATATCAAAAGTATGGCCTTCAGGACTTTCATTTTTCCCAGACATGACTACAACAAATCCTCTTGCTCAGCTTCAACCAACGCTAACATCCAGTCTCTAAATGCAGCAATTTTTCCAAGTTCAGCCTGCGACTCCTCACACACCAAATAAAAGGCGTCTCGACTCTCTACCCTTTCTTCAAAAGGCATGACAAGTCGCCCCGCCTCAATTTCGGGCCTTGCAAGCACAGTATTCCCTAATGCAATACCCTGTCCTAGCGCCGCGGCCTGCAACACCAACATGGAGTGACTGAAAACGGGGCCTTGGTTGACGTTTACGCCAACTACGCCGACATGCTTCAACCAATTCTTCCAGGCCGTACGGCTTAAATCGTGAAGCAAAACATGATGCCTTAAATCAGATAAGCTAGATAAGGTCTTAGGGCCTTGAAAAAGTAAGGGAGAGCAAAGCGGGGTTAAAAATTCCCGATGGAGCTGATCTGCCTGAAGGCCCGCCCAGCGACCTTTTCCATAATAGATCGCCACGTCCACATCGTCCTCTAAGAAACCTTCGTCAAAATCGACCGCCTTTATTCGAACATCGATGTCTGGATGTGCCAAACTAAACTTATGAATACGAGGTACAAGCCACTGGCTCGCAAAGCTTGGGGGCATAGCTACTGTAATAGCGCCCTTACTCCCTTTTGCAAGCAGCCTTTCCGTTGCGTCTTGTAAATTCTTAAAAATGTCTTTCAACTCAAGAAAATAGGCCTGACCTTCCTCAGTTAATAGCAAAGTCCTATTACGTCGAAGAAATAGCTTCATCGATAAGAAATCTTCGAGTGCTTTTATTTGATGACTAACCGCTGCTTGGGTGACAAACAGTTCATCGGCTGCCTTCGTAAAGCTTAAATGGCGCGCGGCCGCTTCAAACGATTTTAGGGCATTGAGAGGGGGTAAACGTCGGTGCATATATCGTTTTTAATCCAGTGTGACCGAAGTATGACAAATTCATTAGATTTTCTAATGACAGCCCATACTTTTACTCGTTTTAACAATCACCACAATCTGGCTATAATTTGCCCGAAATTAAAAAAGAGCATTTAATTTCAGTATTTTATGATGATTATTTGTTAAACATTTTAACATTCATCAACAATTATTTAATTATTTTTATTAGGTGTGAATATGAAAAAGTTATTATTAGCTAGTGTATCTGTTATGGCATTCGCAAGTGCTGCTGCAAATGCTAACGCACAACCAGAAAAGATCAATCTACAATCGTTAATCAATACTGCAATGACAAGCGTGAAAATGGCCGAAGTTCTGCCAGAAAACGACGCACACATTGTTGTTAAGAAACAATCAAAAGCAATTCTTGCAGAAGAAATTCAAGTTCAGCTTCACAAGAACCTATTAGCAATGGCAAAAGGTGAAGCGCGCACAAACGTCACTGAAGCGGAATAATCCACTTACACACCTGATACGCATGCCGGTGCTTGCACCGGCATACGCCATCAACAACTGCTTAGGTATTACTCGTATCTAACGCGTCAAAACCTTTTACTAGTTCGTCTAACGCTTTCATCTGCTGTAAATATGGTTCCAGCTTCGCAAGAGGCAATGCACACGGCCCATCGCATAATGCTTCATCAGGGTTTGGATGTGCCTCGATGAAAAGACCTGCTAAACCTAACGCCATACCACTTCGCGCTAGTTGTGCTGCTTGAGCACGACGGCCATCAGCTGATGTTGCCCTTCCACCTGGCATCTGAAGCGCATGCGTTGCGTCAAAAATAACGGGGGCATACTCTTTCATTGCATCCATACCAAGCATATCGACAACTAAATTGTTGTAGCCGAAGCAGCTTCCGCGCTCACAAAGAATAACCTTATCGTTGCCCGCTTCACCCAGCTTACCAATAATGTGGCGCATTTCATGGGGCGCAAGAAACTGAGGCTTTTTCACATTGATTACGCAACCTGTTTTTGCCATGGCAACTACAAGGTCAGTTTGACGTGCTAAGAATGCAGGCAACTGAATAACATCAACTACTTCTGCAACCGGTGCGGCTTGATGAGGTTCGTGTACATCGGTAATTAAAGGTACATTAAAGGTAGACTTGATTTCTTCAAAAATACGCAGCCCTTCTTCCATTCCAGGCCCACGGTAAGAAGTCACCGATGAGCGGTTAGCTTTATCAAAAGACGCTTTGAAAACGTACGGAATATTCAGTTTTTGGGTAACTTCAACATAGTGCTCTGCAATACGCATAGCGAGATCGCGAGACTCAAGTACGTTCATTCCACCGAAAAGCACAAACGGTAAATGGTTGGCAACGTCAACGTTACCAACACGAATAATCTGTTGAGATTCAGACATTATCTATTTCCCATTAAATCTTAAAAAAGAGGTTGTTTAGTAACGGCAACCATGGCTGTTGCCATTAGTACACCAATTGCAGCAATGAAAAAGGCCCATTTGCTTAACGTCGTTTTTGCTTTCTTAAGTGCAAACAAACCGAAAACAATGTACAGGATCACGCCAATTACTTTAAATGTCAGCCATGCATTAACGAATGGGTACTGAGATAGAATGATACATAACCATACTGCGCTTCCTAACAACACGGTATCAATAATATGTGGGAGTATTTTCATCCATTTTTTTGAAAGTGCATTGGCATCTAATTGACTCCAAACAAAACGGAAGATAAAAAATAAGATGCTTAAGCCAACAGCAGTTAAGTGGAGATGTTTAGCCATCATATACATAATTTAATTCCTGTTTTTATAAATAAGCAGCCCGAAGCCGTGGTAAAAAAGTGTTTTCGCTATTGCGCAAGTTGGACAAACCTCATTTACATGCAGCAAGCTGTAGTTAAAAAAACAGGCGCTATTAAGCACCTGTTTTCTTTAAAATTGAGCGCGAATTTCAAGGCAACATTGTAGCGTATATTACCAAGCAAAAAACGCAGAAATGTTGAAGAAATCACATTTATACGTTTCGATTCGTATACTCGTCGCTATCTATGCGTAACGCTACCTTATACCACCAACCCATTTTTCTTTATTTCTTTTGAAAACCCATCTACTTCTCGTCCGCATATTCCGTCTGGATAGCCATGAATGCAGACATATCGCTTAATAAACAGTCAACTAAATAGGGGTCGAAGTGCTGCCCTTTTTCTTCTATTAGAACTGCTTCTACCTTCTCAATAGGCCATGCCGGTTTATAAGGACGAGCATTCAGTAAAGCATCGAAGACATCAACCAAGGTAGCGATGCGGCTTTTAATATCGATCTCTTCTTTTTTAAGGCCATCAGGGTATCCCTTGCCATCCCAGCGCTCATGATGTTGTTTTGCGAGCATCGCTGCCAACTGAATAGTCGGACGACAGGAATCGCGTAAAATTTGATATCCAAACTCTGCGTGTTGCCGTATTTTAAATATTTCTTCTTCAGAAAGAGGACTGGATTTTTGAAGGATAGACTTCGGCACAATAGACGTGCCTATGTCGTGAAGCGGTATCGCTAGGCCGAGCTCGTGTATTGCATGTTCGTCAAGTCCCGCTTTTTTTGCAAGGAGCTGGGCCATTTTCACCATTCGTTTTAAGTTATTAGAACCATTAGATTCATGCTCCAATGCTCGCCCTAAGCGCTCAATAATTTCTTTCTGCGTGGCTTCAACGTCTACGGTTTTCAAAACATTATCAAAAGCTAGCTGCACGCTATCAGAGAACCGCTTAACCAGATGACGATCGCTTTCCCCTATTCTACGAGGCAAGCCAGATAAGTATAAAAGCGCTCCGTTATGGCTTTTACTATTACAATAGGCAACAACGTGATCTTCGGCGTAAACAATTTGCTTTTCGCGCATTGCCTTTACACACAACGCATATTCTTGATCATTTATCGCATCTTTTAGCGGCACACCTTCTTTGCTCGCATACTCGCCGTTACCGGCAAACACGTAAAGCTCATCGTCATCGAGCGCGTTGTTGGATGTACTCATTGTACGAGAGGTCGTTGCCACCGCTGTTGTTATATATGCCGCGTCTTTAGAGCATCCTAAAATAGAGGCAAGCTGCTGAATAATGCCCTGCATGAACTTCTCAAGAGAGCGGGACGAGAATAAATCCACCGAGGCATCAATAATTTTTTCTAAGCCCCGTCGATTTTCTTCTATAACAATAATATCCCGATACGACCGAAGTGCCGCAATAATCACAGTGAAAAGCTTCTGCGCAGTAAGTTCGGTTTTAGATTTATAATCGTTGATGTCATAATTAATGATGACATCTTTTTCAGGAGCCTGCCCAGGCTGGCCGGTCCTTAGAATAATACGGGTAAAATGGTTATCTAATTCGTTTCTAACGTATTCAGCTACCTTTAGGCCGGCATCGTCGGTCTCCATGACAACGTCAAGCAGCACAACGGCAATATCATCATGGCTTTTAAAAATCGCCTTTGCTTCTTCGCCGCTATACGCACTCACAAATTCAAGGGTTTTGCCATTGAGATTAAAGTCGTTGAGCGCTAGCTTTGTTACCGCATGGACTTCAGGCTCATCGTCAACAATGAGTACTTTCCAACAGCCTAGCTCTTCGACGTGTATATCATCATCGTCTTCTGCGAAAAGAAAGTCATCATTCATCGGAAACATCCTGTTATATAAGTATTTTTTGTAATTGCGCTTAAAGAATAAACGTTGCTCAACAATACTAATGTAAAACAGAATATTAGCAAGTATGCAATTATGAAGATTAACTTAGGTAGTGTTTTGAAGTGATATCTGCAAACGTTATAGCCAGACGTTATAACCAAACTCCGAACGTGACGCGGTCGTTTTCTCCGTAATCTTTAACTGTACTTACCGATGAAAACCCAGCGGCTAACAGCAGGTCTCTTACTGCACGTCCTTGATTAAACCCATGCTCAAAAGCTAACAACCCACCTTTATTTAGAAACATCGGCGAGGTACTAATTATATGCTTTATGTCGTGTAAACCATCGACGCCGGACGTAAGTGCAGTTTTAGGTTCAAAGCGTACGTCACCTTCATTAAGGTAGGGGCTGGCCTCTTCAATATATGGTGGGTTTGAAACAATGACATCGAAAGATTGCCCAGTAAGTGCGCTGAACCAGTCGCTTTGTAAAAACTGAGCGTTAGTTACCCCATTAGCTTCAGCATTACGCGTGGCAAGTTCAACTGCGCCTGTCTGAAAATCAACGCCAACAACAAACGCCTGAGGCAGCTCACTTGCAAGCGCTAGGGCAATAGCCCCCGTTCCCGTACCTAAGTCACATATAGCTAATGGTTCACGCTTACTCTCAACTGCCCAATTCAGAACCTGCTCAACAAGCACTTCTGTATCCGGGCGAGGGATAAGTGTATCAGGGGAGGTAAAAAGTGAAAGCGTCCAGAAATCGCGCCTGCCAACAATATAGGCAACCGGTTCGCCCTTTTTACGTCTGGCTATCGCGTCTTCAAAGTGCGTTATTTGAAGCGCATCAAGGGTTTTGTCTGGCCACGTAAAAAGAAATGTCTGTGGCTTTTCAAGGATATTTGCCAGTATAACTTTGGCGTCAACAGAGGGTGATTCCCCACCCTCTAGTTGCTGTACCGCCCATGCTAGAGCTTGGTCTATGCGCATTATTGTATGTCAGATACCGTTATTCGTCAGACAGTGACGCTAACAAGTCGGCCTGATGCTCCTGCAATATCGGGTCAATAAGCTGCTTAAGGTCACCTTCAACAACTTCATCCAAACGATAAATAGTGAGGTTGATACGATGATCGGTTACACGCCCCTGCGGGAAATTGTAAGTACGAATACGCTCAGAGCGGTCGCCGCTACCGACTAGGCTCTTACGAGTAGATGCCTCCTCTGCCGCACGCTTCTCCTCTTCAATTTGATTTAGGCGCGCTTGAAGTACCGACATTGCTTTCGCACGGTTTTTATGCTGCGAGCGTTCGTCCTGACATTCCACTACCAAGCCCGTTGGCAAGTGAGTAATACGAATAGCAGAGTCGGTTTTGTTAACGTGCTGACCACCAGCACCCGATGCACGGAAGGTATCAATACGAAGCTCAGCCGGGTTAATTTCAATAGCTTGCGACTCTGGAATTTCAGGTAACACCGCTACCGTACATGCGGAGGTGTGAATTCGGCCTTGCGATTCGGTTTCAGGTACACGCTGCACTCGGTGACCACCTGATTCGAATTTTAAAACGCCATATACGCCATCGCCACTAACGTTAGCGATAACTTCTTTATAGCCGCCGTGTTCGCCTTCATTCGCGTTTACAAGTTCTACACGCCACCCGCGTGTTTCTGCATAGCGGCTGTACATGCGGAACAAGTCACCTGCGAATATTGCCGCTTCATCACCACCCGCACCTGCGCGAATTTCCAAGAAACAGTTGTTGTCATCGTTGGGATCTTTAGGCAGAAGCAATACTTGAAGCTCGGTTTCAAGGCGCTCAATTTCCGCCTTAGCTTCTTTCATCTCTTCTTGTGCCATTTCGCGCATTTCTGCATCGTCTTCGTTCAGCATTTCCATCGCTGACGCTAAGTTCTCTTGCGCTTGCTGATAGGCATTAAAGCCAGCAACCACATCTTCTAGCTGGCTAAACTCTTTTGACAAGTTGCGAAACTTGTCCTGATCGCCGATAACTCCAGGGTCGCCGAGCAACGCCTGAACTTCTTCGAAACGCTCGACAAGGTGTTCGAGTTTCCTAACTACCGACTCTTTCATATATTTATTATTACCTTATTTATTATTGTCTGACGAAAAGTCAGATAAATCTAATGCCTGTCCCATCCAGCGACTCAGTGCCGGATCGTCGTGCATGGCAGCTTCGCGTAATGCTAACGTCGTGGAGTGCATTAGCGTATTGGTAAGTTTGTACGCCATTTCCTCTAATACCGTCTCGGCATTTTTGCCTTCCGCTAGTTGCGCTTTGGCTTTTTCTACAATATCGTCACGCTGTGCCATGCCTTTTTGGCGATACTGTCTTACTAAATCTATCGATTGCTGGGACTGTTTCCACGTCATGTAGTCGCCAGCTTGCCTTTCAATGAGTTTTTCTGCTTCTTTCGCCGCTTGTTCTCTATTTTCTAGGTTCTTTTGAACAATGTGCTGCAAATCGTCAACAGTATAAAGGTAAGCGTCGCCTAACTCATTAACTTCCGATTCGATATCCCGTGGTACAGCAAGATCAACTAAGAACATGGGCATATTTTTGCGTTGCTTCAGCGCTTTCTCTACCATGCCTTTGCCGATTAACGGCAGTTGGCTTGCGGTAGAGCTGATAACGATATCGAAATCTTTTAAATGCTCTGGAACTTGAGACAAAGTAAACACATTGGCGTCGAGTGTTTCAGCTAACGCTTCTGCGCGGGCAATCGTTCTATTTGCCACAGCCAAACTACGGACTCCTTGTTCCTTCAAATGTTGCGCTACCAGCTCTATAGTTTCTCCGGCCCCTACAAGCAGAACAGAACGCTTGGGTAACTCGGCAAAAATGTGCTTCGCTAACTGAACCGCTGCGTAAGCTACGCTTACCGCATTGGCACCAATATCCGTTTCACTGCGAACGCGCTTTGCCACTGAAAAAGTATGTTGAAACAGCTTGTCGAACTCACTGTTAATCATACCCGAGTGTTTCGCATCGCCAAATGCCTGCTTCACTTGCCCTAATATTTGTGGCTCGCCGAGAATTAATGAATCAAGCCCGCTGGCTACGCGCATGATATGCTTAACCGCTTCTTCTTGCGCTAAAACATAGCTATTATTAGCAATCTCTTCTACATCGAGGTGATGAAAGTCGCTTAGCCATTGTAGAAGCTCTTGGCCACTGTCGTCTTGCGTATTGACATAAAGCTCGGTGCGATTACAGGTAGAAACAATGACAGACTCATCGACGCCCTGCAGCTTTTTTAAACTCGCAAGCGCTTCCACCAGAGAATCTGGTGTAAAGGCCACTTTTTCGCGAAGTGCTACTGGTGCTGTTTTATGGTTAATACCAAGGGCGAGTAAAGTCATTAAAATCTGTGCTGGCAACGTCGGAGCGGCATTGTACGAAAAACCCAAAATGATTGAAAGTGTTGGTGAAACTGTGTTCCCATAATGTCACAACATAACGTGTTCTATTTTTATGCAGGTACTAAGCTTCGATGATTCGCTTATTTTCCGTTTTAATTGCCCTTTGTTTTTTGTTGAGCGCATGCACTACTGCTCCCAAAGGCCCGCAAACTGCGGTGAACTTAACTGCTCAGCTAGAAAAAGTCGCCGAGGTAAGTACGTGGCAAATGCGAGGAAAGATTGCCTTTCGCCAAGGCAAAGACGCCGCCAGCCTTAATTTAGTTTGGAAAAACGATTCGGGAGATTTTGATTTCCGATTAACGAATTTTCTGGGTGTTAGTTTGGTTAAACTAACGGTTACAGATGAAAAGTCCGTTTTAGAGGCGGATGGCGAGACATTTAGTAACGCCCTCCCCGAGCCGCTTATCTATCAAGTAACGGGTATGGTTATACCCGTAGCGCCCCTTTTATCTTGGGTAAAAGGGTTACCTCTTGAAGGCGATAAATTTACCCTCACCGAAAAAGGCCTTGTTGATACCCTTGAAAGCTACTGCAAAGGTTGTCGCAATTGGCAAGTTTCTTATGGCAATTATGGTAGTGTTCTTATGGGCAACGAAGAGCCTGTATGGCTGCCCCACAGCATAACACTCACCCAAAACGAAACACCAGATATGCCGAAAACCCAACTCAAAATTAAAATTTATCAGTGGACGCTGTAGTGAACGCATCTGTTACAACACAAAAAGACTGGTGGCCTTCGCCCGCTAAACTCAATCTTTTCCTTCATATATTAGGTCAATACGAGAATGGTTATCATCAGTTGCAAAGTTTATTTCAAATGTTGGATTATGGCGATAGCCTTGCGTTTGCCGTCTCTAATGACAACACAGAAATAAAGATGGACAAACCGCTTGAGGGCGTGCCGGACGATGAAAACTTAATTATCAAGGCTGCGCGTTTACTTGCTCGAAAAACCAATTGCGATAAAAGCGCGGTAATATCACTTGATAAGCGCCTTCCCATGGGAGGTGGTATTGGTGGGGGTTCATCAAACGCGGCAACAACATTAGTTGCACTTAATTATTTATGGGATACCGGGTTAAGTGAAGATGAGTTAGCTGAGTTAGGCTTAAGCTTGGGTGCTGATGTACCGATTTTTGTACGCGGTTTGACCGCATTTGCCGGTGGTATTGGCGAAGACATTACCCCTGCGCCCCAACCAGAACAGTACTTTTTAGTCGCAAACCCTAACGTCCATGTCAGCACTGCTGAGGTCTTTACATCTGAAGATTTGCCTAGAAATACACCGCCAATGCGATGGGAAGACTACGAATTTGAAAAAACTTGGAACGATTGTCAGCAATTAGTCGCTAATCTTCATCCCGAAGTTGCAAATTTATTACAGTGGTTGGTACACTACGCACCGTCGCGAATGACGGGTACAGGTGCATGCGTGTTTGCCACTTTTTCTGACTACACTTTAGCCGAACAGGTTAGGGCTAAAATGCCTGAAGCTTGGCAGAGTTTTGTCGCAAAAGGTGTGAATCGCTCACCACTATTAGACAAATTAAAACAACAAAGATAGCGTGTACGCCACATCGGACAAGAACTTAAAAATTGGGGTATAGCCAAGTTGGTAAGGCAGCGGGTTTTGATCCCGCCATTCGTAGGTTCGAGTCCTGCTACCCCAGCCAAACCTCTTTTATCAACGCACTGAGGAACCACTTGTGCCAGATATGAAGCTCTTTGCAGGTAATGCCGTACCAGAACTTGCCCAGAAAGTCGCCGATCGCCTGTATACCAAACTTGGAAATGCCAAAGTTGGCCGTTTCAGTGACGGTGAAATTAGCGTAGAAATTCATGAAAACGTCCGTGGCTCGGACGTTTTTATTATCCAGTCTACGTGTGCCCCTACTAACGATAACCTAATGGAATTAATTGTGATGATCGATGCTCTGCGTCGCGCATCCGCTGGTCGTATTACAGCAGTTATTCCATATTTTGGTTATGCACGCCAAGACCGTCGTGTTCGTTCAGCCAGGGTGCCTATTACTGCTAAAGTAGTGGCTGACTTCCTGTCTAACGTTGGTGTTGACCGCGTACTTACAATTGACCTACACGCAGAACAGATTCAAGGTTTCTTTGATGTTCCGGTAGATAATGCATTCGGTACTCCTATCCTTCTTGCTGATATGGTAAGACGTGACTTTGCCGACCCTGTGGTGGTTTCACCTGATATCGGCGGTGTTGTGCGAGCGCGCGCTACTGCGAAGTTGCTTAACGATACCGACCTTGCCATTATCGATAAGCGTCGCCCTAAAGCGAACGTAGCGCAGGTAATGAATATTATCGGTGATGTCAAAGACAGAGACTGCATTATTGTCGATGACATGATTGATACAGGCGGTACGCTTGCAAAAGCTGCAGAAGCGCTTAAAGCACATGGTGCTCGTCGCGTTTACGCTTACGCAACGCACGCTATCTTCTCAGGCAATGCTGCACATAATCTCAAAGAGTCTGTTATTGACGAGATAATCGTTACTGACTCTATACCTCTGAGCGCAGAGATGAAGCAAATTGGAAAAGTAAAACAACTTACTTTATCTGAAATGCTTGCTGAAACTATTCGTCGTATTAGTAACGAAGAATCAATTTCAGCCATGTTTGAATACTAATTCATACAAAAAAGCGAGTGAGACAATGTTGCTTATTAGCATTGTTTCACTCGCTTCTCTTTGAAGCGCTATTGACTAATTATCAATATCGTCTTCGTCTTCTTCTGGCATTTCTACATCGACAACAGGAACTTCTACTTCTTTAGTCTCTGTTTTAACGTCAACATCCATTGTTTCAACGTCGTATTCAGGCAGCTTACCGCCTTCAACGTCAACATCTGGCATTTCGCCGTCATCCGTTTTCTTTACTTCATACTCAGGTAATTCACCAGACTTCACCTCTACGTCAGGCATTTCCCCGTCTTCAGTCTTGTTCACATCACATGCACTTGCCGCCAGCGCCAGACTCGATACTGCAAAAATTTTAGTTAAATGCTTCATTTTCTCTCCTTAAAAACTGCGTAACTAATTGATGGTTAATGACAAAACGCCGCTAATACGATTTATATGCCTTTTTCACCGCTATACTATTTAGTGCTTGTATATTGGTAGTAACACATCGTTGTTTACCTTTTGGAAACTACCTTAAGGTTTTTATTTCAAGGTATTTTTCCTTCGGTACTCACGTTTATGTCATTGCATGTATGTCACTGCATGCTCCATGCCATAACCGTTTTACTATGATTTCAACGCGAGCGAAATAATGTGTTTGACTAAACTCTGCGGTAATTTAAAAACGAAGCTGGCGTAAGGAACAACTCAATTTCTCATTCGTTTTTCTTTATATTTCTGTCACTTAGATTTATTCATTTAATCAGCCATCCGAGGAAAAAATGACAAAAAGCCTGTCCTCTCTCCCTTCGCCCCTTTTTTAAAGTGCAATTTGAAATTGGAAATAAAATAGAAATGAGAGTTAATCGCCTGCTACTTCTTTTGAAAATGTGAAAAAGATGTACGGGATTATTTATTATTTGTAGAAATTACGCAACGCTCGTGGAAGACTAGCTAATCAAAGTGATGTAGAAAGAACCTATCTTATCATCATTTTTCGAGGACATTATCCACAATAAGCGTGCTACGACTTGATAAAGGAATAAGAAAATGAAAATCAATCGACTCAAATTAGTACTCATTTTGACTTCCATGACACTGCTTGCCGCGTGTGCGGAAGAAGAGCAGAAAAAGGACATCACAATGGTAGATAAGAAAGAAGAGTTACAAAGTAGTGAAGATAACTTACCTACAGAACTAAAGGCAGAGCCTGTTACTCAAGCGGAAGCGGTAGAAAACACCGTGGAAGGTGAAGTTACCATGAAGGGCAGCATTATATTCAAAGATTTGGAAGGCGGTTTTTATGCCTTTATCGCTGAAGACGGCGGCCGATATACATTGCACGGTTTAGATAAAGCCTATCAAAAAAATGGCCTTATTGTTGAAGTTAAGGGTACACCTAAGCCTAACATGATGACCTTTACCCAGTTTGGCACGGTGTTTCAGGTATCTGACGTTAAGGTACTTGATACCAGCAAAGTAATTGGTAACGAACGAACACACTGATCGATATCAGAATGTTGAAGGTAGCAAATTACAACTATGCGTTCGAAAGGCACAAATTAAGAGAATTTGACTATATTCGAATATTTTATCCACGGGTTACCGAAACCGTATTACTTCTAAAGGACTGATATCAATGATAAATGCATATGCTGCCAAAGAAGCTGGCGGGAAGCTTGAAAAATTTCAGTATGATCCTGGTGAGTTAGGCGCACACGATGTTGAAATTAACGTTGAAAGCTGCGGTATCTGCCACAGTGACTTGAGCATGCTAGATAATGAATGGGGCATGACAGAATATCCTTTTGTTCCAGGCCATGAAGTGGTGGGCACAATTAGTCAAGTTGGCGAACACGTTACTTCGCTAAAGGTCGGTCAGCGGGTGGGCTTAGGTTGGCACGCGAGTTATTGCAATAGCTGTAGAACGTGTGAAGCAGGCGACCATAACCTTTGCGCCGACGCAACCATGACGATAGGCGGTCGACACGGAGGTTTTGCTGATAAAGTACGTGCACAAGCTCGTGCAGTGATCCCTCTTCCCGACTCAATAGATAGCACAAAAGCAGGACCGCTTTTCTGCGGCGGCATAACGGTCTTCAACCCCCTTGTTCAATTTAACATTAGCCCAACGAGTGAAGTAGCGGTGATTGGAATTGGCGGTTTAGGTCACCTAGCCCTGCAGTTTTTAAACGCATGGGGCTGCAAAGTGGTCGCTTTCACATCAAGCGAATCGAAAAAACAAGAGGCGCTCGAGTTAGGTGCAACTGAAACCATAAACAGCCGCGATGAAAGTGAAATAAAACAGGCCCGAGGCCGATTTGATCTCATCATATCAACGGTTAATGTAAAACTAGATTGGAATTTATACCTTTCTACACTTGCACCGAAGGGTCGTCTGCATTTTGTCGGCGCAACCTTGGAGCCCCTTGATATTGGCGCATTTAATTTAATTGGTGGGCAGAAAAGTGTGTCAGGCTCTCCTGTTGGAAGTCCTGCGACGATTAAAACCATGTTGGATTTCGCTGCGCATCATAATATCGAGCCTGTAACCGAAACGTTTAAATTTGACGATGTAAACAGTGCGATTGAAAGGCTTAGAGAAGGAAAAGCACATTACAGAGTGGTGCTGACAAAATAAGCCCCGACTTCGTTGGTCACTGATAAATAAATGCTAACGTGGATGGATTAATAAGTGACCAGCAATGTGAACATACACTGTTTACGAATAACGTAATAAAGGCGTGTTGCGGCACGCCTTTACGCTAAATGCATCACGTAAAGGTGTTCGTGCACCTGCTTTTTATCTGCGATGACAATTGTATGTTTTGGTAGGTGGTGTTAGAATTCGCCGCCCTTGAATTTTGGGCTGGTGTTTTCTTGAGCATAAAAATAGATTTTTAGCGCTTATAACATCATTTTACAGTGAGATTTGGTCGCAAAATTTCACATCATTACACTTATATATTTTTGGAGACAGACAATGTCTGAAGCAAATTTCAAACTAGATGCTTCTGTTCGTACAGATCTAGGGAAAGGTGCGAGCCGCCGCCTACGTCGCGAAGATAAGCTACCTGGTATCATCTACGGTGGTGAAGAAGCACCAGTTTCTATCACACTAGATCATAACAAAGTAAACAACTCAGCTGACTTTGAAGCGTTCTATTCTCACGTTCTTGAGATTAACCTTGATGGTAAAGTTGTTGAAGTTCTAGTTAAAGATATGCAACGTCACCCTTTCAAGCCAAAGATCACACACATTGACTTCCAACGTGTAATCGCTGGTCAAGACGTTCACACTAACGTACCACTTCACTTCGTAAATGAAGATCAATCTGCTGCTGCTAAAGCTGGCGGTATTGCTGAGCACCACGTAACTGAAATCGAAGTTACTTGTCTACCTAAGAACCTTCCAGAGTTCATCGAAGTAGACATGGCTGCTGTTGAAATGGGTCAAACTGTACACCTTTCTGACCTAACTCTTCCAGCTGGCGTTTCTTCAGTAGAACTTGCTAAGAACGACGAAGCTCACGACCTAGCGGTTGTAACTGTTAAGCCTGCTCCTAAAGCGGCTGACGCAGAAGAAGACGGCGAAGAAGCAGCTTCTGAGGAATAATCCTCTTGGCTGATATCCGCCTTATCGTGGGTCTGGGTAATCCAGGCCCCGAATATGAAAATACCCGACACAATGCCGGTGAATGGTTTCTTAACCAACTTGCCGACACCTTCAACGCCCCGCTAAAACCAGAAACCAAATTCTTCGGTAAGACTGCTCGCATTACTATTGCTGGCAAAGACGTCCGTTTGCTCTACCCCACTACGTTTATGAATAAAAGTGGACAAGCCGTAGCAGCAATGGCTAATTTTTACCGCATAGAACCAGAACAAATATTAGTAGCGTTTGACGAATTAGATTTACCTCCAGGCGTAGCAAAATACAAAGTGGGCGGTAGTTCAAGTCAAAATGGTGTTCGTGACATTGTGGCTAAAATGGGTAACAACAAGAATTTTTTGCGTTTGCGTATAGGTATTGGTCATCCAGGTCATAAAAGCCGCGTTACCGGCCATGTTCTTGGCAAGCCACCAGCAGATGAAAAAGCAGCCATTGAAAGTGCCATAGATGAAGCGGTTCGCTGTACAGAGATTTTGCTGAAAGAAGACCTTAAGCAAGCACAAAACAGGTTACACTCACACAAAGGGTAAACCTAGCCAGTTATCACTTTTCCAAACTAAGGATCCATACCATGGGTTTTAAATGCGGTATTGTTGGCCTACCAAACGTAGGTAAATCAACACTTTTCAATGCATTAACTAAAGCAGGTATTGAAGCGGCAAACTTCCCGTTTTGTACTATTGAGCCAAACACAGGTGTTGTTCCTGTGCCAGATCTTCGTTTGGATAAGTTGGCTGAAATTGTAAAACCACAGCGCGTTATTCCCACTACCATGGAATTCGTAGACATTGCTGGCTTGGTAGAAGGTGCCTCTAAAGGTGAAGGTTTAGGAAACAAATTCCTAGCCAACATCCGTGAAACCGACGCTATTGGCCACGTAGTACGCTGCTTTGACGATGAAAACATTGTACACGTTGCGGGTCGCGTTAGCCCTAAAGACGATATCGATGTTATTAACACCGAGCTTGCGCTTTCTGACTTAGAAACAACAGAAAAAGCACTTCACCGTGTTGCTAAGCGCGCAAAAGGTGGCGATGCTGATGCCAAGTACGAAATGAAAGTGCTTGAGAAGATTAAGCCGCATTTAGACGAAGGTTTGTTGCTTCGATCACTTGAGCTAACTAAAGAAGAGCTTGCTGCAATCAGCTACATGAACATGCTTACTCTTAAGCCAACCATGTACATTGCAAACGTGAATGAAGACGGTTTTGAAAATAACCCTTACCTGGATCAGGTAAAAGAAATTGCAGCGGGCGAAAATGCTACTGTTGTTGCTGTGTGCGCGGCTATCGAGTCAGATATAGCTGAGCTTGAAGACGACGAGCGCGAAGAGTTCATGCAGGACATGGGTCTTGAAGAGCCAGGCCTTAACCGCGTTATCCGCTCAGGTTACAACTTGCTTACTCTTCAAACTTATTTCACTGCGGGCGTAAAAGAAGTACGTGCATGGACTTTCCCTGAAGGTTCAACAGCGCCACAAGCGGCGGGTAAAATTCACACCGACTTCGAAAAAGGCTTTATTCGTGCTGAAATCGTAAGTTACGACCACTTTGTCGAGTTTAACGGCGAACAAGGTGCGAAAGACGCAGGTAAATGGCGTCTTGAAGGTAAAGAATACATTGTTAAAGATGGTGACGTTATTCACTTCCGCTTTAACGTTTAATACCGTTGACACATTGATTTTATAGTTATCAAGCCACCGTAAGGTGGCTTTTTTGTTTCTTCTGATTGATTGTGAAGTAATACCAATCTGCATAGAAAAGTGCCCACCCAGAAGGGCGAGTTTAAAGTGTGTAATTCTCTATACGGACTGGTATAAGCCTGATATAAAATACTAAAAACGAAAAGGTTTAAGATATGTATTGTCCACGCCACCGCAGTACCACAAAAAAGCCACGTACGAGTAACAAAGCCGTACGTAATGCTTCACATAAAATAGTATTAATCATATCGGCGGCAATGAGTTTGCTCATCAACAGTGCCAATGCCAATGCCGACAAAAGACTCATGCAATCGTCACCCACGACAATAGATAGTAACGCTGAGGAAAGAATACCGACGCTTCCTGAAGGCACTGCGCTACATAGCAATAGCGAAAGCTGGTATCAGGTTCCTCAAGGGAATACCGTAACACTTAGCACAGCATACGGCGATGTTGTTATTGCACTTCACCCTTCCCTAGCACCAACCCATGTTGCTCGTTTTAAAAGCTTAATTGATGCTGGGTTTTATAACAAACAGGCGTTTTATCGCGTAGTGGATGGATTCGTTGCACAAGCTGGGAGTAACGACTCCCATGACGATACTCAATTTCCACCTAAATTACTAAAACCTATCAGTGCAGAATTTATACAGCCGTTAAATAGTAACGTAAATGTGGTGGAGCAAAACGATATGTTTGCCCCCAGTACTGGATTTTTAGATGGCTTTCCCGTTGGAATTGATAAAAATCGAAAAGAGATGTGGGGGCTTCACTGCCCAGGTGTGGTCGCTTTTGCTCGCAATAGCGAAAAGGATACCGCCAGTACAGAATTCTATATTGTAATCGGTCAAGCGCCACGCCACCTCGACAGAAATATGTCGGTAATAGGTCGCGTAGTCCACGGGATGGACCTGCTTCAAAAATTACCCCGTGGGAACATGGAAAACGGTGGTGTATTGGATAACATTACCCAAGAAAGTAAAATTAAGCAGGCATTCGTTCACTCAGATGGCGGAGCGCCCTATTTTGTGCAAACACCTCATCACGAAGAATACAAAAAACGTGTTAATACAGGGAAAAAACTTGATAACCCGTTTTTTCATGACAATACATATGGTCCGCGCCCAATAGACGTATGTTATTACCAAACAAAAGCAGGTAAAAAAGCGTGGTAAAAGTAGTGTAATTGAGGTGCAAGTTGTTCAATTTCACCGCTTTTTGTGCGTATTTCGCCCTAATGCGCACACTTAATGAGCATTTAAAAAAAGTTAGTAAAAAAGGGGTTGACGGTTGCCGGTCATATACGCATAATACGCGCCACTTCCTGAGAGGGAAGAGAATAGC